>NZ_JBINJD010000085.1:0-21417 GCF_043951915.1 Alienimonas sp. DA493
CCGCTACGGGTCAGTGCCCACCGGCCGCTCAGCCGAGGTCGAATAAACTTTTCACCCCCACGCTTTCGGCGCTGCCGAGCGGTTCGGCGTGGGTCGTGTGCGTCGCCCAGCCCCAATAACGGGCGCGGGTCTCTAAATCGTCGATCACCGTCGGGAAGGACTGATCGCGGCCGACGACGACTTGGCTGTGATAGCACTTCACCGCGGCGAGTTTGCGTTCGAGGTGCCCCGTGATGTCCACGCAAAACGCCGGCGTCGGGATCTCGCGGAGGTGCACGCTCCAGAAGTGATAGAGTTTCGGCGGGAAGAACGGCTCGCCGGGCAGGCCGCCGGACTCGGCGTTCGGTTGGCCGGGCTGGTCGGTTTTCGACAGCTTCGCCCAAAAGCGGGCGTCCGCGGTGAGGCGGGCGGCCCGCACGTGGTCCGGGTGGGTGTCCGTCGGGGCGTGGCCCAGCACGACCTGCGGCCGGGTCAGGCGGAACACCCCCGCCAGGGCGGCCCGGGCGGCGTGGTCGTCGGTCAGATGGCGGTTCTTCAACCCGAGATTGTGGCGCCAGGTGAGCCCCAGCAGTTCCGTGGCGGCGGCGGTCTCCTGCGCCCGGGTGGCCGGGTCGCCGTGGGGGGTCGGCTCCCCGTCGGTGAGGTCCACCACCCCGACGCGTTTCCCGGCGGCGAGGTGGGCCAGGATCGTGCCGCCGACGCTGATCTCCGCGTCGTCCGGGTGCGAGGCCACGACCAGCAGATCGAGTTGGGGAACGTCGGCGGGGGAGAGTTCGGGAGCGGGCATGCCGGGAGTGTAGGCCGGTCCGCTCTGGACGGCCGCCCGCGGCGTGAACTACGTCCCGACGGTTCGCCGCACCGATCCGTTCAGGGTTCCGCCATGTCCCGCTCCTCCCACCGCGTCGCGTGGTTCGGCGCGGCGGCGCTGTGCGCGGCCTCCTGCCTCGCCTCCGCCGGCTGCGCCGTCAAAGACATGGCGGAGGAAGCCTGGTTCCAGACGAGGCGGACGCTCAGGCCCACGTCCAAAGGCTACGAAGACCCCGCGGAGAACCCCGCGGACGACTGGAGCGAAGTGCGGAGATTCGGCCGGCCGAATCAGGAATCGGTCGAGGACGACCCGGACTGGTACCGCAAGCACTTCATGAGCGAGAAGGCCCGCGACATCGAACACAACCTCGGCTACGACTGAGCCGCGGGCGGACTATTCCGCCGCCGCGACGGCGACGCTCGGGGGATCGGTCGGCGTGAGCGACCACCGCAGCGGCACGGCGAGGGTCGTCAACGGCTCCCCGCCCGGCTCCGTCACGCCGACGGATTGCAGTTCGCCGTCCGTCAGGCGATAGAGTTGGAGGGACCAGGGCTCCCGGTCGAGCACGAACAGTTCCTTCACGCCGACGCCGGCGTAAAACGCGAGCTTCTGCCGGCTGCGATCGCCGCGGGAGACGATTTCCATCGCCAGATCGGGACCGCCGAACCAGTGGGAGCCGCGGTCCTCGGCGGGATTGCCGGAGAGGAACACCGCCACGTCCGGGCAACGGTAGTTGGTCCGCCAGTCCTGCGCCGGGTCGGAGACGTCGGAGACGTTGCAGCCCGCGAACGTGCGACCGGCTCCCCGGTCGTCGATCAGCGGGAACAGGCGGCTGACGATCCGGGTCGCGAGGGATTGATGCTCGTTGTTCGGCAGCGGCATGACGATATAGACCCCGTTCCACACCTCGTCCCAACGGTCGAGCCCCTGGGCTTCCCGTTCCGCGCGAAGCGTCAGGGCGACCTCCGGGTCGGCGACTTCTAACGTCGGGGGATCGGCGAGCGTCGGCGGCATCGAACGGGGCGCTGCGGGACGGAACGGGAAATGGATTCTACGGCGTCAGGCGGCTCCCGCGAACGCCTCGTTCATCAGCTTGGCCTGTTCCAGCTTGTGGGACTTGTCCGAGCCGGTGGCCGGGCTGGCGGAGGCCGGGCGGGCGACCCAGGAGAGCGGGAAGCGGTCGAACAGCTTGCCGCAGCCCACCGTGGCCAGCACGAAGCGCCAGGCGCCCATGTTTTCCGGTTCCTCCTGAACCCAGACGGCCGGCGTGTCGTCGGCATAGTCCGCCAGCGCCGATTTCAATTCCTCTTTCGGCCACGGATAAAGCTGCTCGACCCGCAGGATCGCGGTGTCGGTTACGCCGCGTTCCTCCCGGGCGGCGGCGAGATCGTAATAGACCTTGCCGGTGCACAGCAGGACTTTTGTCACCCCCGCCGGGTCGACGGTCGCGTCGGGGATGACGTTCTGGAACCCGCCGGAGGACAGCTCCGACAGTTCGCTGACGGCGGCCGGCAACCGCAGCAGGCTTTTGGGGGTCATCACGATCAGCGGCTTGCGCCAGCGCCGCAGCGCCTGGCGCCGGAACATATGAAAGCACTGGGCCGGCGTGGTCGGGTAGCAGACCTGAATGTTGCTCTCCGCCGCGGCGGTCAGGAACCGCTCCAGGCGGGCGCTGCTGTGCTCCGGCCCCTGCCCCTCGTAGCCGTGGGGGAGCAGCATCACCAAGCCGCTGAGCCGATGCCACTTGTCCTCCCCGCTGGTGAGGAACTGGTCGATGACCACCTGGGCGGCGTTCACGAAGTCCCCGAACTGAGCCTCCCAAACGATCAGCCCGTCCGGCGTGTCGAGGCTGTAGCCGTACTCGAACCCGAGCACGCCGGCTTCGGACAGCGGGCTGTTATAAATCGCCACCGGGGCCTGCGACTCCGACAGGTGCCGCAGCGGGAGGTACTGCCGACCGTTCTCGCTGTCGTGCAGCACCGCGTGGCGGTGGGAGAAGGTGCCGCGTTCGGCGTCCTGGCCGGTCATCCGCAGCATCATCGGACCGACCGGGTGCCCGCCCGGCCCCTCCCCGGCGGGGCCGGCGCCGGTCAGGATCGTGGCGAAGGCGAGGGCTTCGCCGGCGCTCCAATCGAGCGGCTTCTGGCCCGCGGCCATCTCCTCCCGCTGAGCCAGGAATCGCCGGCTGAGCGTGCGGTGCGGCGTGAAGTCCTCGGGCAGATCGCAGGTTTTCTTCAGCAGAGCCTTTAGCGTCTCGTCCGGCACGGCGGTGTCCGCCTCGTCGGCCTCGGCGCCGCCGTGGAAGCCGGCCCACACGCCCTCCAGCGAAGCCTGCTCCTCCAGTTTCGGCTCCTCCTTGGCGAGGGCCAGTTCCGCCTCCAGCTTCGCCCGGGAGTGCTCCGCGATCTCGGCGGCGTCCGCCTCGGTTACATCGTTGCGTTCCAGCAGGCGGGACAGATACCCCTCCCGCACGCCGGAGCGGGCGCGGATGAGGGAGTACATCTCCGGCTGGGTGAAGGCCGGTTCGTCCTGCTCGTTGTGACCGCGTTTGCGGTAGCACAGCAGGTCGATCACCACGTCCTTCTTATTCTCGCGGCGGAAGTCGAGGGCCAATTTGACCACCTGGGCGACGGCTTCCGGGTCCTCGCCGTTCACGTGGAAGATGGGCACCTGCAACATTTTGGCGACGTCCGTCGCGTAGGTGCTGCTGCGGCCCTGCTCGCTGGTCGTCGTGAAGCCGATCTGGTTGTTCACCACGACGTGCACCGTTCCGCCCACGGAGTAGCCGGGCAGTTCGGAGAGGTTCAACGTCTCCTGCACGACGCCCTCGCCGGCGAAGGCGGCGTCGCCGTGAATTAAGAGCGTCATGCCCCGCTCCCCGCCGGGGCCGGCGCCCTCGCCGGTCGGGTCGTGGGTGTCCCCGGCCCGATCCATCTTCGCCCGGCAGCGGCCCTGGGCGATGGGATTAATGAATTCCAGGTGGGACGGATTGAAGCAGAGCGACAGGTGCACGCTCTTGCCGCCGCGAACCTTATAGTTCCCGCTGTAGCCGAGGTGATATTTGACGTCCCACTCGCCCATGTGGCTTTCAGGGTCGTCGTCGTCGAACTCCCGAAAAATCTCCCGGGCCGGTTTGCCGAGGATGTTCGTCAGCACGTTCAACCGGCCGCGGTGGGCCATGCCCAGCACAATCTCCCGCACGCCGTAGCGGCCGGCGCGGGAGATCATCAGGTCCAGCAGCGGGATCAACGTCTCCCCGCCCTCGAGGCTGAACGTCTTTTTGCCGGGGAAGTTCTTGAGCAGGAACTCCTCGAACTCCGTCGCGTCCGTCAGTTTGCGGAGGATGCGGAGCTGGGTGTCCTTTTCCAACCGCAAATAATTGCCCGTGCCCTCCATCCGGTCCTGCAGCCAGCGGCGGACGCGGAGGGAGTCGATGTGCATATATTGCACGCCGATGCTGCGGCAGTAGGTGTTCCGCAGCCAGGAAATAATCTGCCGCAGCGTGCGACGCTCCGGCCCGCCGAACCAGCTCGTGCTGAACTTTTTATCGAGGTCGGCCTCGGTGAAGCCGTAGAACGCCGGGTCGAGCTCCTCCGGCATCTCGGGGAAGCGGCCCAGCGGGTCGATCGCGGCGGCGATGTGCCCCCGCACCCGGTGGTTGCGGATCAGCATGTCCACCGACTCCTGCAGCGCGGCGGTGTCCGCGACGGCGTCCGGCACGTCGGCCCCCAGCCGCGGGGCGGCCGCGGCGCCCTTCGCCGCGGCCGCGGGCCGAAACAGCGTACGCCGCGGGAACGGCGACCCCGCCGCGGGCGCGTCGCCGTTCCCCGCGGCGAATTCGGCGGCCTGCTGCTCGAAATAGGCCCGCCAGTCCGGGGAGACGCTTTCCGGATCGTCCGCGTATTTCTGCCACACCTCTTCGAGGAACGGCAGGTTGGAGCCGTCCGGCAGGCCGTCGTCCGGGCGGGCGCCGTTTCGCGACGGGGCGGGAGCCGCCCCGTCGGAACCGGCGGCCGGGACCGGACGGCCGGTGCGGGGGGCGGAAGAGACGAAGGCGGGGGCGGACATCCCGGGCGGTCGTGGGGCGGGAGCGGGGAGACGCCCGGCGAATCGGCGGCGAATCGACGGATCCCGGGGGCGGCGGGCTCTCGTCGGCGGGGCGTGCGGGGGGACAGGCAATCTTACCCGAAGGGGGGTCCGGCCGGCACCGTCCCCGCCGCCGACGGGCCGCGTTTTGCGCTTCCGCCCGCTCCCCCGCGACCGCTTCTCGAACACCGTTCGGTTGGTGTAGGCTGCCGACTTCCGCGGTCGTCGGTCGCGGGCGAAACCGTCTTTTTTCCCGCTGCCCCCGCGAACGATCCCGCGATGGACAAGGCCGAGATCCGCTCCGAAGCCTTCCGCCGCCGTAAGGCACAACCGGACAAGGACGAGGTCAGCGCCCGCATCCTCGAGCGGGTGCGGGCGTTGCCGGAGTACCAGCAGGCCCGGATCGTGCTGTTCTACGTCGACGCCCGCAGCGAAGTCCGCACCAAGGCGGCGCTGCCCGCGGCGCTGGCGGACGGCAAAACGGTGCTCGTGCCCTGGTGCAACGACGAGGGCCGGCTGGAATTGTTCCGGCTCACGGATATGAGCGAACTCGAACTCGGGATGTACGACATCCTGGAGCCCGCCCCGCGGCTGCGGCGGCGGCCGGACCGCGTGGCGCTGGCGAAGGACCTCGACTTCGCCCTGATCCCCGGCGTCGCCTTCGACGACCGCGGCGGCCGCGTCGGGCACGGCAAGGGCTACTACGACAAGCTGCTCGCCGGCGTGCGACCGGACTGCCCGCTGGTGGCCCCGGCGTTCGACTGCCAGTTGTTCGACGAGGTGCCGACCGACGAGCACGACGTCTTCATGGACTTCGTCGTCACCGAACAACGCACCTTGGAAGGCCTCGGCCGCGGCGGCTGAATCGACGGCCGGGTCTCCGGGGAACTTTAACGGCCGGCCCGGCCGGGCCGGCGGGGCGGTCGCGGAACGACCGATCGGGCAAAGGCCCGCTCCCGTCGTCCCCGTCCCGCCCATGACCGCTGCGCCCGCCTGCCGCGCCGCCCTCGCCGCCGCGTTGACGTTCTGCGGGTCCGGCCCGGCGGCGCTCGCCGGCATCGGCGAGACGGCCGGGTGCGATGCGGTCGGCTGTGACGGCGCCGGCGGGAACTCCTCCCTCTGCGAAGGCGGCACGCTGTTCGATTGGGGCGGGCGAGCCGCGCCGGGGGCGGGCGGGCCGCCGCCGCTGGACGGGGCGCTGGTCACCGACCGCCCCAGCTTCACGCCCGCCGCCGTCACCGTCGGCCGGGGCGTGGCCCAGTTGGAGTCGGGCTACCTGTTCACCTACGACGACCCCGGCGACGGAACCGGGCCGGTCCGTCGTCACGACTTCGGAGACGCCCGACTGCGGGTGGGCGTGGTCGCGGACTGGCTGGAACTGCGGCTCGGGGGAAGCGGCCTGCGGGAGTCGGCGGCTCCCGCGCCCGGCGCGGCTCGCGTCGACGTCGGCGGCGGCAGCGACCTCGCCGTGGGCGTGAAGCTCGCCCTCGCCCCCCAAGCGGGCTGCCTGCCGGAAACCGCCCTGATCGCCGGGACGACGGTCCCCACCGGCAGCGCCGCGTTCAGCGCCGACCGCGCGCTGCCCGGGGCGTCGCTCATTTATCAGTGGGCGTTGGACGAAGGCCTCTCGCTCGCCGGCAGCACGCAGCTCAACCGCCGGGCGACAGGCCCGAGTCCGGCGGCCGTCGCCGCGTTCGGCGACGCCGCCGGCTCGACGGACGACTACTCCGAGTTCGCCCAGAGCGCGATCCTGTCCGCCTCCCTCACCGACCGTCTCGGCGCGTTCGGGGAGTACTACGCCCTCCTGCCGCTGTCCGGCGCGGCCGCCGACGAGCACTATCTCGACGGCGGGTTCACGGTCCTGCTGAGCGACGACGTGCAGTACGACGCCCGCGTCGGCGTCGGTCTGAACGACGCCGCGGACGACGTCTTCGCCGGCACGGGGCTGTCGATCCGGTTTCGCTGAAGCCGTATTCCCGCAGGCGGAGCGTCCCGGACCCTCCAAGGGTCCGGGACGCTGAACGCACGCCGGGCAGGCCGTCAGGCCTTCGGGCCGTCGGGTATCTCCGCGGGGGCGGCGGGGCCGTACTTGGACTCGGCGTTCGGGGCGTAGGCGAGCATCTGCCCGGTCCGCCAGGATTCGTTCGCCAAGGCGCAGGCCGTGATGCCGTAGACGCCCAGTTCGATCGGGCAGTTCAGCTTCACCGAGGAATCCCGCAGGTGGGCGTGCAGGTTGGAGTGGTGCAGGCTGATGTCCTCGGCGCCCTCGGCGACGTATTCCTCCAGCACCTCGCCGTCCTTGTCCTTCGCCACCCAGCCGGCGGGGCCGGGCACTCCGCCCTCGCCGGTGAAGGTGAGGGTGGCCCGGTAGCCGCGGATCTGGTGGGGGATCTCCACCCGGTTGCTCTGCGTGCCGAGGCAGTAGACCGTCATCCCCTCCGGGGCGGAGAGGGCCTCGGGGTAGGTGAGGACCATCTCGAAGTTGTCCGGCATGTCCCGACCGTCGGGCCACTGGAAGATGCCGCCCATCCCGACGACCCGGCTGGGGAACTTCAGTCCGCAGGCGACCAGCAGCCGCGTGAGGCGGTGGACGAACAGGTCCGTGGCCACGCCGCCGGAGTACGGGCTATGACAGCGCCACTCGAAGTAGTGGTGCGGGTTCCAAGGGATTGCGGGGGCCTCGCCCAGCCAAGCGTTCCAGTCGAGGTCCTCCGGCTTGGGCATGTCGCCGGTCAGGCCGGGCTTCCGCCACGGGCCCTGCTCGCCGTAGCGGCGAACGTAGGAGGTTTGGGCCTGCACGACGCGGCCCAGCACGCCGCGTTCGATCGCCTCCGCGGCGGCGGTGTAGGAGTCCCGCGAGGTCCCCTGCACGCCGACCTGCACCGGCAGGCCGGTCTCCTGCTGAACCTGGTGCACCGCGGCGGCCTCGGCGGCGGTGTGGGTCAGCGGCTTCTCGCAGTAGACCGGTTTGCCGGCCCGCAGGGCGGCGGTCAGCATCGGGGCGTGCTGGTGCTCCGGGCTGGCGATGGTGACGTAGTCCACGTCGTCGTCGTCCAGGATCGCCCGGTAATCGACCTCCGCCCGCACCGGCAGGTTCTGCTCCCCGCCCAGCACCGCGGCGCCCTGTTCGGCCCGGGTCTTCCAGCAGTCGGCCACGGCGATCGGCCGGAGGTTGTCCTTCTCGGTGAGACCGGCGAGGGAACGGAGGTGCCCGGTCCCCATCCCGCCGGCGCCGATGAGCGCCACCCCCAGCCGGTCGTTCGCCCCCTGGATCCGGGCGTAGCTGCGGGCGGGGAACGCCGTCGCCGCGACGCCCGCGGCGGAGGTCGCCAGCCAGGACCGGCGGGACAGGGACGAAGAAGACGGGGCGGACATCGGCGACGACTCCGTATGACGGAACGGGATGACGGAATGGGTAAACCGCCTCACCCTAGGCTCTTCCCCAAGCCCGCCCCACCGAACCCGGACCGCGGCGCTGCGGGCCCGGCGGCTAAAGGCTCCCGCTGCGGAACACCCCGTAGACCAGCCACAGGCCCAGCAGGCTGCTGAGCAGGAAGATCGGCACGGCGAACCAGAAGCTCTCCGGCACGCTGCGGATCAGCAGGGCGCTGGCGAGGATCAGCGAACTCATCGCCAGACTGATCGCCAAGCGGTTGCCGGCCCGGTCGATCTCCTGGGTGAGGGTGTCCAGCCCGCCCACGTCGAGCTGCACCCGCAGTTCGTCCCGGCTCAGTTTTTCGAGGGTGCGGCCGAGCTGGTGCGGCACCGCGGCGGCGAGGCTGGCCAGTTCGCCCGCCTCCCCGGCGAACCGCTTCGCCAGCCGCTTCGGGTCGAGCCGTTCCTTCAGCAATTGCTTGGCGAACGGGGCCAGGTGGGCGGCGAGGTTGAAGTCCGGGTCCAGCCGCCGGCCGGTGCCCTCCACGCTGACCGCCGCCCGCACCAACAGCATCAGATCGCCCGGCAACCGGATGCGGTGCCGGCTGAGCAGCGACAGGAAATCGCCCAGCACCGCGGCGACCCGCAACCGGGCCAGCGGCACATTGTAATGCGTGGCGAGGAACTCCCGCAGGTCCGTGCGGAGGGCGCTCTCGTCGATCTCCCCCAGCGGCGTGCCCAGCGCCAGCAGGTGCCGGCTGACGCCCGGCACGTCCCCGCGGGCCACCGCGGCGAGCAGATCCACCAGCCGGTCCCGCACCGATTCGTCCAGCACCCCGACCATCCCGAAGTCCAGCAGCCCGATCCGACCGGCGGGGTGCCGGGGCGTCGGCGGGATCACGCGGACGTTGCCCGGATGCGGGTCCCCGTGGAACAGCCCGAAGGCGAACACCTGCTTGAGGAACACCCGGGCGCCCTTCGCCGCGATCTCCGCCGGGTCCAGCCCCCGCCGCCGCAGCGTCGCCGGGTCGTCGACCGGCAGCCCGGCCAGCCATTCGGTCGTGAGGACGGCCTCCGTCGTCAGCTCGTCCCGCACCGCCGGCACGCAGAGGTCCGGCGAGTCCTGGCCGAACAGCCGGGCGATCTCCGCGGCGGCGTTCGCCTCACGGGTGAAGTCGACCTCGCGGCGGATCGTCCGCGAAAAGTGCCGCACCAGCCCCGCCGGGTCGAACACCTTCAGTTCCGGCAATCGGCGTTCGACCAGCGCCGCCAGGTCGAACATCAGGCTCAGGTCGCGTTCGATCTCCGCCTTCACCCCTGGCCGCCGCACCTTCACGGCCAACTCCGCGCCGTCCTTGCCGACGGCCCGGTGCACCTGGCCCAGCGAGCCCGCGGCAACGGGAACGGGGTCGAACTCCCGGAAGAGCTCGCCGACCGGCCGGCCCAGCGCCGCCTCCACCGCGGCGACGGAGACCTCCGGGGGGAAGGGGGGCACGGTCTCGCGGAGCTTCGACAGCTCCGCGATCATGTCCGCGGGCAGCACGTCCGGCCGGGTGCTGGCGACCTGCCCGAACTTGATGAAGGTCGCCCCCAAGTCCTCCAGCGCCATGCGGAGCCGCTCCGGCGTGCTGTGCTCCGGCCCGGGCTCCGGGTCCTTCCGCCAGAAGAACACCCGGCGGCCGAAGTTCAGATACCGCCGCAACCGCAACCGGCGGACGACGTCGCCGAACCCGTGCCGCACCAGCACCGCGACGATCTCCCGCCCGCGGTTCAGGTTGCGCAGCAGGCGGACGGGGCGGGGGGTCATGCGCGAAGTCTACGCCATCCCCGCCGCCACGCGGCCGTCCCGGCCCCGCCGGTCGGATTCGCGGTAAACCCCGCTTCGCTCCGCCGGCCCCAACCTATTTCAATGTGACCGGCCCGGCCTCAATCGGAATCCGGACCAGCACGTACGGCTTCTCTCGCAAATCCTCGCCGCGATGAAACTTCGCCTGGCGGTGCAGCTGATTCGCCGTGACGTACAGAAACCCGTCCGCCCCGACGCTCAACGTATCCGGCCACAACAGGCGGGGGTCGTGGAGGATCGTCTCCAGCGTGCCGTCCGCGCGGCGGGCGACGAGGGCGTTGTCCTCATAGTTCGTCAGGTAGAGCGTGCCGGCGGCGTCGTGTTCGAGACCGTCGCTGGCGAAGCCGAGGTCGCCGTGGTCCGTGACCGACTTGAGGACCTCCTCGTCCGACTGTTCGCGGTTCCCGAGCGCGTCCGTCGGTACGGAGAACAGCCGACGGCCGGCGAGCACGCGGAAATAGAGCGTCGAACCGTCCTCGCTCAGGGCGATGCCGTCGCTGCCGGTGTCCAGCGGCTTCGCCTCGCCGCCCTCGGGCCGTTGGAGCAGCGGACGGCCCTCCACGAACGGCAGGAAATCCGGCTCCGGCCGCACCGGGGCCGTGTCGTGCAGCCGCCGCCAGCTGTCTCCGCTGGCCAGATCGACGACGATGATCCCGCCGTGCGAGGCGCTGTCCGTGATGTAGGCCCGCCCGCGTTCGCCGCGGGTCAGGTCGAACCGCACGTCGTTGAGGTAGGTCGTCGGCAGGGCGACGTCGGCGGGAAAGACGATCTTCTGGACGACCTCGCCGCTGTCCGGGTCGAACGCGACGAGCTTCGGGCCGCCCGGTTCGGCGGGAGCGAATTGCACCCGGCCGGTGTCCAGCGCCCAGACGCGGCCGGCCGGGCCGACGACGACGCTTTGAACGCTGATTAAATGCTCCGAATCGCCCCTCCCCTCGTACCGCTGCATCGCCGCGGAGGGGTACGCCACGGCCTTGCCGTCCTTCAATTCCGCCAGCGTCGCCGGCGGGTCGTCGCCCCAGCGGGGGAAGTTCACGAAGATCCGGCCGGACGGGTGCACGCTCACGCCGGTGGGCATCGGCCCGTCGAACGTCGCCACCAGTTCCGGCTGGCCCACGGGGCGTTCCGAGGGCAGTTCGACGGAGGCGGCGGCGGGCGGGGCGGCGAGGGCCGCGAGGAGCAGCGGGACGAGCATCGGAACCGGACGTGAAAGGGCGGACGCCCGAGGGTAGCCGCGCCCGCCCGCCCCGCCCCCGGGGCGTCCCCCGAAGCCGGCACGGGGACCGGCGGGGGCGTCGGGAGGTCACATCACGCTGAAATAGTTCGCCACGGCGAAATCGAACGACTCGTTCGACAGCGTCACCGGGCGCTGTTTATAGGCGCAGTAGTTCCGCACCTGCATGAGCAGGTCGCGCGGCTGACAGCACCGGAACGGGCGGTTCGCCTTCACGTAGTGCGTTTCGATGAGATACTCGATCGGCTCCGGGTCGAACTCGATCTTCAACGCCCCGCACATGATCTTCATCAACGCCGTGAACTCCTCCCGGGAGGGATCCGGCACCTCGATTTTATAAGGAATCCGCCGGAGGAAGGCGCCGTCGACCAGGTCGCGGGGCTCCAGGTTCGTGCTGAACACGATCAGTTGGTCGAACGGCACCTGCACTTTCTTGCCGCTGGGCAGGTTCAGGAAGTCGTACCGCTTTTCCAGCGGGACGATCCAGCGGTTCAGCAGCACGTCGACGGGCATCGTCTGGCGGCCGAAGTCGTCGATCACCAGCGTGCCGCAGTTCGACTTTAATTGCAGCGGAGCCTCGCAGATTTTCGTGACCGGGTTCTGCACGACCTCCAGTTCCTGCATCGTCAATTCGCCGCCGGCGATCACCGTGGGGCGGACGACGTGGACCCACCGCGGGTCCACGCCGGAGAGGTCCAGCAGCCCCTCGCCCGCGCCGGCGCTCACCTCTTCGTGCACGCCGGGGTCGAACAGGCGGAGAATATCCCCGTCGACGGTGATCGCGCGGGGGATCCAGATACTGCTGCCGAAGGCCCGGGTGATACGTTCGGCGATGCTCGTTTTGCCGTTGCCGGGCTCCCCGAACAAAAACATGCCGCGGCCGCTGTTGATCGCCGGGCCGAGGCGCTCGAACATCGCCTCGTTGATCAGCAGATCCTTGAAGGCCTCCCGCAGACCGGCCTCGGTGGCGACCTGGCCGGTGATGCTCTGGGCGCTCATCGCCGCGAGGTATTGCTCCAGCGGCACCGGGGCGGCGCCGAAGTAGGTGCACTCCCGGGCGAACTTCGCCGCGGCCTCGCGGCCGGCTTCCGTGATCTGATAGGTATAGTCGCCGGCTTCCGCGGCCCCGTTGAAGGTGAGGTATTGAACCTTGCGGAGCTTCCGCACGATCGGGTCGACGATCGTGAAGGGCAATTTAATCTGCCGGCAGACTGCCCGCCCGGAGGCCGCCCCGACGTTCAACAGGTACTTCAATACGAGCCGCTCGACCTCGTCCTCGGTGAGGCCGGACTCCTCGATCGCGTTCGGGCAGGGGGGGCGGAACCCGGGGCCGTCCTCGGCGGAGGGCGGCGGACCCAGCAACGCCTCCACGCGGTCGTAAAGCGCCGCGAGCCGTTGGGCGGCGCCGGGTTCGTCGCCGGCGGCGGCCCGGGCGGCGGCGGCCAGCGCCTCGGGGTCCACCCCGGCGAGGGCGTCGCGGGGGTCGTCGAAGTCGGTCGCGGGCCGGGCCGGGGCCGCCGACTGCCCGTCGGCGACGGAGTGCATCAGGGCCGTCGCCGCCGCGGACGCCGCGGGGGGCTCCTGCTCGGGCGCCCCCACCGTCGGTTCGGGCTCCGGGTCCCCGCCCCGCAACCGGGCGAGGAACTCCGCGGGGGCGAGGGTCGCGTCGGCGTCGGCAAGCAGGGACATGAGAGACCAAAGCCAGGGGGGAACCCTCGACCGTAGGTCACGCCGCGCGGCCGCGTGGCGAAAACGCAACCCGCGTGGCGGACAGTCCACGCCGGCCCCCGCCGCCGGTGCGTCCCTGCGGGTTGTGACGGGCCGCGGGGCGACGCCGGTCGGGACGTCGGTCCGCCGGTCAGAACGTCAGCGGTTTGCCCACGCAGCCGCGGTCGGCCCCGCTGACGGTGGCGGCGAATTCCGCCAGATACCGGCGATCGTGCGTGATCGGCTTGGGGGGGAGGGCGGCCCGGCGGCGGGCGGCTTCTTCGTCGCTCACCGTCCAGGTCAGCGTGCCGGCGGTCAGGTCGAAGGCGATCTCGTCGCCGTCCTCCACCAGCCCGATCGGTCCGCCGGCGGCGGCCTCCGGGGCGCAGTGCACCCCGATCGCCCCGTGGCTCACCCCGCTGACCCGCGTGTCCGACAGGAACGCCACCTTGCCGTCCAACTCTGGCGTGCTGAGGGCGGCGCTGGCGACCAGCACCTCCGGCATCCCGGCCGCGACCGGCCCCAATCCCCGCAGCACCACCACCGTACCCGGCGTGACCTTCCCCGCCGCGGCGGCGTCGGCGACCGCCTTCGCCTCCTCGAACACCAGCGCCCGGCCGCGGAAGCGGGGCTCCTTCAAGCTGCTCACCTTGAACACCACCCCGCCGGGGGCGAGGTTGCCGAAGCAGATTTGCAGATCCGCGGCGGCGTTCAGCGGGGCCTCCGGCGGGCGGAGGAACTCGTCCGGGCCGACCGCCGGCAGCTCAACATCCGCGTGATTCTCCGCCAGCGTCTTGCCGGTCACGGTAACGCAATCGCCGTCCAGCAGACCGCAGTTCAGCATGTGTTTGAGCAGGACCGGCGTCCCGCCGAGCTTGTGCAGGTCCAGCATCGTACCGGCCCCGCGGGGGGCGAACGCGGCGAGCACCGGCGTCTCCCGGCAGATCCGCTGCACGTCCTTGAGGGTGAAGTCGACCCCCGCCTCCGCGGCGAGGGCGAGCAGGTGCAACACCCCGTTCGTGCTGCCCCCGCTGGCGCAGAGGCTCCGCATGCCGTTTTCCAGGGCCGCTTTGGTGAGGATGTCCCGCGGGCGGAGGTCGAGCCGCAGCAGGTTCGCCATCACCGCGCCGACGGCTTTGCATTCGGCCTCCTTCTCCGGCCCGACGGCGGGGTTGGAGGCGGAGTAGGGCACGCTCAGCCCCATCGCCTCGCAGGCGACGGCCCAGGTGTTGAAGCTCGCGTTGATCCCGCACCCGCCGGCGCCGGGACAGGCGGTGCGGATGACCTGATCGGCCTCCTCTTGGCTCATCGCCCCCTGCTGGGCTTTGGCCTGACAGTCGTAGACGTCGAGGATCGTCGTGTTCCGGCCGCAGTGGTTGCCGGGCAGGATGGAACCGCCGGAGACGATCAGCCCGTGGTCGTTCAGCCGGGCGAGGGCCATGGCGAAGCCGGGGCCGTTTTTGTCGCAGCAGTGCAGGCCGATCAGGCCGTCGTAGCGGTGGGCGCTGCACACCATCTCGGCGGCGTTGGCGATCGCGTTGCGGCTGGGCAGGCTGGCCCGGCCGCCGCTGTGGCCTTGGGAGATGTTGTCCGAGACCGCCGGGGTGCCGAAGGCGAACGCCAGCAGCCCGGCCGCCTCGCAGCCCTCCCGCACCCAGCCGGCGAGTTGGTGGGCGTGCAGGTTGCAGAGGTTCCCGTCCAGCAGCGGGGTGCCGACGCCGACCTGCGGACGGTCGAAGTCCGCGTCGCTCATCCCCAGGCCGTAGTAGAAGGCGGTGACGCCCTTCTGCCAGCCGCGGGTCAGCTCCCGGCTGTTCCGGTTCAACGGGGCGGCGGGCGGGGAAGAAACGGGATCGGACATGGCGCCGGCGCGGCGGGGCGAACGAGAGCGGGTTAAGCTGGCCGCAGTATGCCCGCAGATTCTTCCTCCCGCGCTCCCTCCCCGCCCGACGCGTCCCCCGCCCCCGCGGACTCCGACCGAAAGGAGGCCGTGCTGCTGATCGGCATGCCGGGGTGCGGCAAGAGCACCGTCGGCCGTCCGTTGGCGGAGCGGCTGGGCGTGCCGTTCGTCGACCCTGACCTGCTGATCATCGCCGGCGAGGGCGCCCGGGTGCTGGGGGACGTCTCGGCGAACCTGGACCGGGCAGGGTTCCTCGAACTGGAGACGCGGTACAACCTCGCCGTGCCGGCGGAGCCGTCGGTGATCGCCCCCGGGGGGAGCGTGATCTACTGCGACCCGGCGATGGAGCGGTTCCGCACCTTCGCCACGGTCGTTTGGCTGGACGTCTCCGTGCCGGCCCTGGAGGCCCGGCTGGGCTGCCTGAAGGAACGGGCGGTGGTGATGGCGCCCGGCGCCACGCTGCACGACGTCGCCGCGGAGCGCCGGCCGTACTTGGAAAAGTGGGCCGACCTGCGGGTCGACGCCGACGACCGCACCCCGGAGGCCCTCGCCGCGGAGATCGCGGAGCGGATCGCCGGGTGAGCGAACCGGGGGACGCGTCTCGGGTCGGAGGCCCGCCGGTCGGCCGCGGTTCCCAGGGGGGCGGTTCGCCGCGTACAGTCCATGGTTCCTCCCGCCCGCCCCGTCCCGCCGCGTCGTCCCTCCGTGTCCGTCTCCGCCCCGTCCCCCCCCGCCACGCCCGACGCCGCGGCGCCCGCTCGTTCCACCGCCCGCCGGGCCACCAATAACGTCAACGTGCGGGAGTTCGCCCCCCTGATCAACCCCGTCCAACTGGCGGAGGAGTACCCCGCCTCCGAGGCCGCCCTGGCCACCGTGGAGACCGGCCGGGAGCAGATCAAAGCGGCGCTCGCCGGGGAGGACGACCGCCTGCTGTGCGTCGTCGGCCCGTGCAGCATCCACGACGAGAAAGCCGCCCTGGAGTACGCCGGCAAGCTGCGAGCCGTCGCCGAGGAGACCGCCGACCGCCTGCTGGTCGTGATGCGGGTCTACTTCGAAAAGCCCCGCACCACCGTCGGCTGGAAGGGGCTGATCAGCGACCCCGGCCTGAACGAGCAGTTCGACATGGCCGAGGGTCTGCGGAAGGCCCGGCGGATCCTGCTGGAGATCGCCGAACTCGGCCTGCCCGCCGCCACGGAGATGCTGGAGCCGATCACCCCGCAGTACATCGCGGACCTGATCGCGCTGGCCAGCATCGGCGCCCGCACCACCGAGAGCCCCTGCCACCGCCAGATGAGCAGCGGGCTCTCCATGCCGGTCGGCTACAAGAACGGCACGGACGGCTCCCTGCAGACGGCCCTGAACGCGATGACCGCCGCCCGGGCTGGGCACAGTTTTCTCGGCATCGACCCGCACGGGCAGACCTGCGTGGTCCGCACCGCCGGCAACCCCTGGGGCCACCTGATCCTCCGCGGCGGCCACAACGGCCCGAACTACGACGCGGAAAGCATCAAACGGGCCATTGAGGGGCTGGAGAACGACGACCTCCCCCCGCGGTTCCTCGTCGACTGCTCCCACGCGAACAGCGGCAAGGACCCGCTCCGCCAGCCGGCCGTCTGGAACGACGTGCTGAGCCAACGGCTGGAGGGAAACCGCTCCATCATCGGCATGATGCTGGAGTCCAACCTGTTCGAAGGACGCCAGAACCTCACCCCGAACCCGGCCGACCTGAAGTACGGCGTGAGCGTCACCGACGGCTGCCTCGGCTGGGAGCAGACCGAGGCGCTGCTCCGCGAAACCCACGCCAAGCTTGGCGGCTAACCCCTACGCCGCCCTCGGCCTGCGGCATAACCCGTTCCTCGCCGACCCGGTCCCCGGCGTCGCCGAGCCGCTGTGGGTCGCCCGGGACGTGCCGCCGGCCCCGGAGCCGGGGCAGCGGCGGGTAATCCAGTTGCTCGGGGAGAAGGGGGCCGGCAAAACCTCCCTGTTGCTGCATTGGCGTCGGGCACGGCCGGGGCCGTACCGGTACGTCCCGCCGACGCGGCCGCTGCGCGCCGGTTGGCGGCGGTTCGCCCCGCTGCCGGTCGGGCCGCTGGTCTACTGGGACGAGGCCGACCGCATCCCGGCCCCGCTGCTGCGGTTCGCGTTGCACCGGGCGGCGAAGAGGGGGGCGACGGTGGCCGTCGGGACGCACCGGGACCTCACGCCGGAGGCGACCCGGGCCGGGTTGCCGATCATCTCCCACGAGTTCCCGCCCCTCACCCCGGAGGCGCTGCGGGCGTGGTGCGCCCCGCGCATCGCCGCCGCCGCGGCGCCGGGGAGCCCGGTCGACGGACGGCTCGTCGTGCCTGACAAGATATTGCAGGAGGTTTGCGACGCGGCGGGGTCGTCCTTGAGGGAAGCGTCCGTCATCCTGCACGTCTGGGCGGCCCGCGTCGCCCGGCGTTCTCAACCCGCACCGCGCTCACCGCTATGTCCGACCTCCCCCCCGTCGCCACCCAGAAGCAGCTCGCCCTCGTCACCGGGGGGGGCAGCGGCATCGGCGAGGCGATCGCCCACGCCCTCGCCGCCCGCGGCTGTCGGGTCGTCGTCTGCGGACGCACCGAGGAGAAGCTGAAACGAACCGCGGAGGGCGCCCCCAAGGGCGCCGCGGAGATCCTCCCCCACGCCTGCGACGTGGCCGACCGGGCCGCCGTCGCCGCGATGATCGACCGCTGCGAGAACGAACTGGGCGGGCTGGGCGTGGTCGTGAACGCCGCCGGCCTGAACGTGCCCGGTCGGCTGCTGCAGGACGCCACCGGCGAGGAGTGGGACAAGGTGATGGCCGCCAACGCGACCGGGGCGTTCAACGTGCTGAAGGCCGCCGTCCCGGCGATGAAGGAGCGCGGCGACGGGCTGTGCGTGAACGTCTCCAGCGTGGCCGGCGTCCGGGCCCTGCTGCTGGGCGGCATCCCCTACGCCGCCAGCAAGTTCGCCATGACGAGCCTCGGCCTGGCCCTGTCCACGGAGTTGAAGGACAGCGGCGTGCGGGTGACGAACATCTATCCCGGCGAGGTGGAGACGCCGATCCTCGACCTGCGGCCGGTCAACCCGTCCAAGGAGCAGCGGGCGAAGATGCTCCAGCCGGAGGACGTCGCCGCCGCCGTGCTGCTCGCCGCGACGCTGCCGGCCCGGGCGAACGTGCTGGAACTGACGATCAAGCCCACGGTGCAGGAGTTCGTGTGAGCCTTCGTCACGCAGGGCCCTGGCCGGGGCTCTGCGTTCCAGGGAGGGGGGAGCGCACGAAATCGCCTCGCGCGCGGAACACGTCTTTCCGGATTGTCGCCGGGGGACTACACCCCCGCTCAAGACCCATTTCCCGCCCCGGCTCCCGTTCGATTCCGCCGGACGCTCTCAAGCGGCCGGGGCGTCTCATCTCCAGACCCGCACCCGGGAAGGATCCCGCCCATGCGCCCCCCGCTGAAGCTTTCCGCGAAACTGACCCTCGCGGCGGCCGTCGCCGCCGCCGGGTTCGGCGCCGCCTCCGACGCGCTCGCGCAGGGGCGGTACGACCGCATCGCCCGCCGCGACGCGGACGTTACCCCGGCCGGCGCCGACGCATCGTTCAACAACGATCGCCGCTTCGAACAGGACAGCTACGGCTACAACACGCCGTCGATCACCACGCTGCCCAGCAACCTGGACCCCCGCAAGGTGGCTTCGGCGCTGGAGACCTTCAGCCGGGAGATGAACAGCCTCTACGCCGTGCTGCGGGCCGAGGAGCGGAACGTGCCCAGCCTGCGGAGCTACCTCGTCGAGGTGCAGGGCTACGGCGTGGACGCCGACCTGCTGGCCCGCGACCTGAAGACCGCCCAGTCCGTCGCCCGTCATGAAGCGGAACTGCGGGAATTGGACAGCGGCTGGAACCGCACCAGCCGCCGGCTGATCTCCATCCCCAACCTCTCCCGCACCGCCGAGCAGGCGATCCGGACGGTCGACGCGGCCACGAAGAACGTCGAGTCCTCCCTGGACATCGGCGGCCCCACGCTGGACCGCAAGGCGCTGGTCGAGACCGCCGTGCTGCTCCGCAGCGCCGTGCGGTACCTCTCGGACACGATCGAATTCACCGACGCGATCCCGTCCAGCACCGAACGCAACGCCCTGCGGATCAACTGCAACCAAGCCCGCCAGCAGGCCGACCGGATGTACGGCCTTGTCTTCGACGCCGCCCGCCCCGACCGCAACTACCTCATTGAGGAGTACCGGAACTTCACCCAGTTGATGAACCCGGTGATCGCCAAACTCCGCGGCAACGCGGACCGCAACCTCGGCCGCGACGTCCGCAACGTGCAGGAGTACCAGCGGAAGTTCGCCGACCTGCTGCTGATCGATCGCGGCATCGACCGCGACCAGCTCGGCTACATGGTCGCCGACCTGCAGCAGGACGTGGAGCGGTTCTTCGACAACACCACGCTCGAACTGCTCCGCGACATCCCGCGGAACGAAGAGGCCCTCGCCAGCGGCAACGCCTTCTGGGGCACCTTCGCCAACTTCACCGACACGATCGAGAACTCCCAGGACCCTGCCGACTGGAGCTACGCCTACGGCTTCATCGACGAGCAGTGGCGGGACTTCCGCAACATCTTCAGCGAGATCAACAGCGAGCAGGCCCGGGCCGACCTCAAAGAGATCGAAGCCGGCATGAACGCCCTGCGGGAGAGCCTGAACCTGACCGGCAGCTTCGACCGCGGCGCCGTCGCCGACCTTGCCGCACAGATCGAGACCAACGCCGCCTCCATCAAGCGGGACGCCGAAAGCTGGCTCCGCCAAAGCCGCCCCAGCTACATCAACACCGCCCGGGCCGACCTGGTGGACTACGAGCTGAAGAGCCGCGCCTTCCACGAGGCCGTCGTCAACGGCCGCCCGCTGTCCGAGTTGCGGCAGATGGAGAACGACCTGTTCGAGCAGTGGAAGCTGGTCTACGGCCACATCAAGAACTGCGACACCCGCGAGCGGGCCTACCTGGCCAGCAGCGCCCGGGTCACCACCCCGGCGTTCCGCGAGGTGCAGGTCGCCTTGGCGAAGTAGTCGTCGCCTGAGGCTCCCGCCGACCGTCGCCCGAGCCGGACGCACCAGCGTCCGGCTCGGGTGCGTTATAGAGGCATGATGAACTTCGATCCCGCCGCCTGCCGGTCCGCCGCGGACGTGCCCGCCGCGGTCGCCGCCCTGCTGGCCGACGCCGCCGCCGCCCGGGCCAGCGACGTCCACCTGCTCCCGACCCCCGACGGGCTGGCGGTCCGCTACCGCAGCGACGGCCGCCTGACCGAACGCGGCCGCTTCCCCCCCGCGGTCGCCGCGAACGTGGTCGGCCGGCTGAAGGTGCTGGCCGGGCTGCTGACCTACGACAACGAACGCCCCCAGGAAGGCCGCATCCAGCCGCCGGAGGGTGCCGAGCCGGGCGCCGGTCCGCAGATGCGGCTCAGCACGTTCCCCACGATCCATGGCGAGAAGGCGGTGATCCGCCTGTTCGCCCCCGCCGGCGCCCTCGCCCGGCTGGACGAGTTGGGCCTGACGGCCGAGGTCGTCGCCGGCCTCCGGGCCGCGGCCGCGGCCCGCGGGGGGCTCGTGCTGATCGCCGGCCCCGCCGGCAGCGGCAAAACGACGACCGCCTACGCCCTGCTGCGGGAGTCCATGGGAGACGACCGGGAGTTACGCAGCGTCGCCACGCTCGAAGACCCCGTCGAATCGGTCCTCCCGGGAGTCAGCCAGAGTCAAACCCGCCCCGCCGCCGGGTTCGACTTCCCGACGGGACTCCGCAGTTTGCTCCGGCAGGACCCGGAGGTGCTGTTCGTCGGCGAGGTGCGGGACGCGGAGACCGCCCGCATTGCGCTGGGAGCGGCGCTGACGGGGCATCTCGTCTTCACCACCTTCCACGCAGGCACCAACCGCGGCGCCGCGGTCCGCCTGCGGGAGACCGGGGCGGAGACCTATCAGGTCCGCCACGGCCTGCGGGCGACGCTCTCCCAGCGATTGCTCCGCCGGCTGTGCGGGTGCGCCGAACCGACGACCGCCCCCGACGCCCGCCTCGGCCTGCCGTTGCCGGAGGGGGCCGCGGCGCTGGTCGCGGTCGGCTGCGAGGCCTGCGACGGCACGGGGTATCGGGGGCGGTTCCCGGTCGCCGCGTTCGACGCCGCCGACGGGCGGGCCGGCTTCGACCCGGACGCCGCCGACGACGGCGCGCGCCTGTTCGACGCCGCCCTCGCCGCCGTCGCCCGCGGCGAGACCGATCCCGCGGAGGTGCGACGGGTCTTCGGCTTCGGCACGTTTCGATAGAGGCCCCCCGGCCCAAGCCTCCCCTCTCCCCCCTTTGGGGGAGAGGGGTTGGGGGTGAGGGGGCAGCGACGCCCGACCGCCGTTCCCGGTTCGCCCGCTCATCCGTGGCTCGGTTCGTCACGGCAAAAAGCGGATGCGTGTGAACCGTGCGT
>NZ_JBINJD010000086.1:0-21263 GCF_043951915.1 Alienimonas sp. DA493
ACGCCCGCCGCCTCGGCGTGCAATGCCGGAAGCGCCCGGTCCGCGGAGCGGACCCTACGCCAGCAGTTCGCCGATCACCTCGCCGCCGAACTGGCTCAGCTGCTTGAACCGGCCCGAACTAAAATAGGTCAGCCGGTTGTCGTCCAGACCGAGCAGGTGGAGCAGGGTAACGTGCAGGTCGCGGATCGGGTGGACGCACTCGACGGCCTCGGCCCCCAATTCGTCGGTCGCCCCGACGGTGGCGCCGGCGTTCACCCCGCCGCCGGCCAGCCAGACGGTCATGGCGTTCGCGTTGTGGTCCCGCCCGTAGGCGATGCCGCCGCGCGGGGCGTTGTCCGGGGAGCGGCCGAACTCGCCGGTCCAGACGACCAGCGTTTCCTCCAGCAGGCCGCGGCGTTTCAGGTCCGTCAGCAGGGCGGCGATCGGTTGATCGACCTGCCGGACGAGGTTGCCGTGGGCCCGGCCGATCTGGTCGTGGGAATCCCAGGTGCCGTGGTAGAGCTGCACGAACCGCACGCCCCGCTCCACCAGCCGGCGGGCCAGCAGGCACTTGCGGCCGAATGCGTCCGTGTCCGCCCCGCCGACGCCGTACAGGTCCTTCGTCGCCTGATCCTCGGCGTCGACGTCGATCAGCCCCGGCACCCGGGCCTGCATGCGAAAGGCCAGTTCGTAGCTGGCCACCCGGGCGGAGAGCGTCTCCGCGAACGGGTCTCCGGCCGCGACGCGCTCCGCGGCGTGGCGGCGGTTTAGTTCGGCCAGCAGGTCGAGGTTCCGCCGCTGGTGGTCCCGGGTGATCCCGGCGGGCGGGGCGAGGTTGAGAATCGGCGCCCCCTCCGCCCGCAGCGGCGTGCCCTGATAGCGGGCCGGCAGGAAGCCGCTGCCCCAGTTCGCGGCGCCGCCCTGCGGGTGGCTCACCTCCGGCAGGACGACGAACGCCGGCAGGTCGGCGTTCAACGAGCCCAGGCCGTAGGTCACCCACGCCCCCACTGCCGGGTCGCCGCCGAAGCGGTTGCCGGTGTTGATGTGGGCCATCGCCGTCGGGTGATTGACGCTCTCCGCCTGACAGCCGCGGTAGAAGCAGATCTCGTCCGCCAGCCCCGCCAGGTGGGCCCAGTCGGTCGACATGTCCGCCCCGCTCGCCCCGGCCTTGCGGAAGCGAAAGGGGCTCTCGACGTAGTACCGCTTGCCGGACTCCATCGCGGAGAAGTTCTCGCCCTCGCGGCGGAACTCCTTGAGGTGCAGGTCGCGGAGTTTCGGCTTGGGGTCGAAGGTGTCGATGTGGCTCGGCCCGCCCTCCATCGTCAGGAAGATGCAGCGCTTCGCCTTCGCCGCCCGGTGCGGCAGCGGCCGGGCGTCCTCCCCGTCGGCGCCGCGGGCCTCGTCGGCGAGCAGCGCCGAGAGGGCCAGACCGCCCACGCTGGCGCCCAGGGAGAACAGGGCGTCGCGGCGGGGCACGGCGGCGGGCGGGGGAACCGACACGTCAGCTCAATCCAGGTAGAGGAACTCGTTCGCGTTCAGCAGCACCAGGGCCACCTCCGCCAAACCGCGGGTGCGGGCGTCGGCCTCGGCCGGGCCGAGGTCCGGCACGAAGTCGGCGGCCTGTTCGAGCGTCTCGACGTAGCTGAACCGCTCGCCGGTGTTCTCCTCGACGGCGTTGCGGACCACCTTGGTCGGCGGGCGGACCGGGTCGAAGTGCAGGCTGGCGTGACGGGTCGTCATCGCGTGCCAGTGGGCGAGGCAGGCGTCCCGCTCCGCGTCGTCCGGCGGGCGGCCGAAGGCCCGCCGGAACAGGGCGACGACGGCGTCGGCGTCCTGCTCCGGCGCGTCCTCCAACACCGCCGCGGCGGCGGCGAGGGCCCGGCCGTACGTGTTGCGGCCGTTCAGCAGGGCGAGGGCCTGCGGGGCGACGATGCTGGTCTCCCGCCGCTCGCAGGGCGCGTCCGGCGTGGGGGCGTTGAAGGTCTCCAGCAGCGGGTCGCGGAGCCCCCGCAACTTGAGGGCGTACAGCGTTCGGCGGTGGCGGCGGCGGGGATCGGGGTTCGGCTGCCAGGCCGGGGCGAAGGTGCCCATCACCTGTCGCGGTTGCAGGGCGACCTCCGGCTCGATCTCCGGTCGCACCGGCACGCCGCCGATCGCCGGGTTCAGCTCGCCGGAGAACGCCAGCATCGCGTCCCGCAACTCTTCCGCGGTCAGCCGGCGGGGCCGGGCGGCGGCCAGCAGTTCCCCGTTCGGGTCGGCCGCGGCGACGGCCGCCGGGTCCGGGTGCAGCGAACGGCGAGCGTAGGCGTCGGAGAGCAGCAGCGCCCGCACCAGCGGCTTCGTCCGCCACCCGCCCTCCACCAAGCGGGTCGCGAGATGATCCAGCAGTTTCGGGTGCGTCGGCTCCGCCCCGCCGGCGCCGAAGTTGTTCGCGTTGGCGGCCAGGCCGCGGCCGAAGACCCACTGCCACAGGCGGTTCGCGTAGACCCGGGCCGGCAGCGGGTTGGTCGGGTCGGTGAGCCACTCCGCGAGCGCCAGCCGACGGCCGGTCGTCGTGGTCGGAACCGGGTCGGCGGCGTCCGGAGCGGCGGCCAGCAGGGCCGCGCTCAGCACGCCGGGCTCGACCGGCTCCCCCGGGCTGAACGGGTCGCCGCCGGTGAGGATCGCGGACGGTTCGACCTCCCCGGCCGTCCGGTCCTCCGGCAGGCGGAGCGGCGCCATCACGGGCTTTCGCGGCGGGCTCGCCCCGCTGTAGACGGTGAAGGCATACGGCTCGTAGGCGTCCAACTCCCACCGATGCCGCTGGATCGCCTTGCGGGAGACCCGCTCCAGCCCGAAATCGATCGGGTCCAAGTCGACCGTCTTGGGGGCGATCAGCTCCTCCGGCACACCCTCCTTCTGCTTCTTCCAGCGGGGGGCGTACTCCAGCCCGCGCTCGGCGTACCACCGCTTCTCGAGGTCCGTCTTCTTCCGGTCGATTCGCTGCTGGACCGCCTCGGCGGCGGCGATTCGCTCCCGCAGGTAGCGGGGTTCGCCGTGGTCCCGCGGGTCTTCGCGCGGGTGGAAGGGGACCGCCCGCTCGGCGAACTGGGTCGTGGCGAAGCTCGCCTGAATGGCGTAGTAGTCGCGGGTGGGGATCGGGTCGAACTTGTGGTCGTGACACCTCGCGCACTGCAGCGGCTGGGCGAGGAACGTCTGGCCGACCGTGTCGGTGACGTCGTCGAGGAACTGCTGGCGGGTGATCCTCGCCACGCTCATGCCGGTGTGCTCCCACGGCCCCATTCGCAGGAAGCCGGGGGCGATTAAGGCGTCGATCCCCCCCGGCGAGTCCGCCGCCAGCGCCCCGGAGTCGACCAGTTCGTCCCCGGCGAGTTGCTCCGTGAGGAAGCGGTCGAACGGCTTGTCGTCGTTGAAGGCTCGAACGACGTAGTCCCGATACCGCCAGGCGTTCGGCCGCTGGAAGTCGTTGGCGAGTCCGCCGCTGTCGGCGTACCGCACCACGTCCAGCCAGTGCGTGGCGAACCGCTCCCCGTAGTGCGGGCTGGCGAGCAGTCGGTCGACCACCGCGGCGAACGCGGCCCGGTCGTCCCGCGGGTCGGCGAGGAACGCGGCGACCTCCTCCGGGGTGGGCGGCAGCCCGGTCAGGTCGAACGTCGCCCGGCGGATCAGCGTCCGCCGGTCCGCCCGCGGGGCGGGGGGCAGTCCGGCGGCGGCCAGCCGGGCGTTGAGGAAGGCGTCCGCCGGGTCCGCCGGCGGGGCGAAGCCGGGCGGCGTCGGCGGGACCGGCGGGTTCCCGATCGGCCGGTAGGCCCAGACGTCGGCGGGCTCGTAGCGGCGCTCGGTCCAGTCGTCGGAGAGCCCCCCGCTGGTCGGCACCCGCACGCCGGCCGCGTGGGCCGCGCGGATTGCCGCGACGGTCGCTGCGTCCGGCCACGGGGCGCCGGCGTCGATCCAGTCGCGGACGGCCCACCGCTGGGCCTCAGTCAGCCGGTCCGTCTCCTTCGGCGGCATCCCGTAGCCGCCCTCCCACTTCAGCAGGTCGAGGACGGTCCCGGCCGCGTGATCGCCGGGGACCACGCCGGGGTCGCCGGTCTCCCCGCCGGCCAACAGACCATCCCGGGTCGATAGATCGAACGCCCCCTTCAGATCGTTTTCGTCCGCCCCGTGACAGGCGAGGCATTTCGCCGCGAAGAGCGGCTGCACGTCCAGGGCGAACAACTGCTCCCCCTCGGTCCATCCCTCCGGCTCAGCCGCGGAGGCCGGGGGCAGTCCGCCCCCGATCGACGCGGCCGCGGCAAGCAGGCAGCGGAGGGCGAGGCGGCGCAAGGGCGATCGGCATCGGAGTTCAGCGATGCGACCACGATCCCCCGACGGTACGCGGCTGTCAACGTGCGGGTCCGTCCCGCGGCTCCAACGACGGGCGGAACGGAGGACCCGCCGACGTCCGTCTTCCGTCCGCGGCGGACGCTTCAGCGGGGGTGCGGCATGAGCCGGGCGAGGCGCTGGCGGGCTTCCGTCTCCTCCTTCGACCCCGGCGAGGGCTTCAGCGGTTCGACGGTGAGGGGGGCGAGATCGTGGTGCCGCCCCCGCGGGCCCGCCGGTCCGGCGCCGAGCACCCGGTGGGCGGAGACGTGCGGGGCGTTGCGTTCGTCGAGGGCGATGTCGACCGTCACCGGGCTGCGAACCGGCAGGCCGGCCGGCAGGCCGGTGATGCGGTACTCGCCGAGCCGGTCGCAGTCGGCGGCCTCCGGCCGTTCGCCCTCGACCAGCCGCAGGCGGATGCCCTCGGCGTCGGCGACGGTGGTGCCGAAGGTCATCTGCACGGCGGTCGGCAGGCGGACGCCGCGGGGCAGGACGACGTGGTTCAGCCGGCGGCCTGGCGCCTCCGGGTCCTCGATCTCCACGCCGACGGAGTGGGCGCTGACCTCCTCCAGCGTGATCGCCCGCAGCCGCCGCCGCACCCGGGCCGGGACGTCCGGCGGGGGGCCGTCGCCGTTGGCCCCGGCGGTGGCCCGCAGCATCGCGGCGTAGACCGCGGCGCCCTCGGCGACGGCGGTGCGGGGGTCGGGGAAGGCCTTGCGGGCGGCGTGGTCCGGCGTGGCCCGCGTGCCGAACAGGTCGCCCAACATCCGCCGCACCGCCGGCATCGCCGCCGCCCCGCCGACCGGCAGGATCACGTCGAGGTCGTCCGGCTCCAGCCCGGCGTTCTCCAGCAGGAACTCCGTGAGGTCCCGGGTGCGGCGGAGCAGGTCCTTCGTCAGGCCCTCGAACCGGTCGCGGGTGACCTCGAAAGCGTCCTGCCGGCCGGCGACGACCACCGGCACGGTGCTGACCGGTTGCCGCGAGAGCCGGAGCTTGGCCCGCTCGCACTGGCCGAGCAGCCGTTGCCGCGACCGCCAGCGGGTGAAGGGGTTGTGGCCGTGCTTCTCCCGGAAGCGGTCGGCGACGTCCTCCGCCAGGGTTTCGGTCCAGTCGCGGCCGCCCAGGTGCGGGTCGCCCTCGGCGGCGACGATGCGCAGTTCGTTGCGGCGGGTGCGGACGATCGCGGCGTCGAAGGTGCCGGCGCCGAGGTCGTAGATCAGCGCGTGCCGGGTGCGGCCGACCGGCTGGCCGTCGGCGGCGGTGTCCTTCCAGAGCCAGGCGAGGGCGGCGGCGCTGGTTTCCGAGAGCGTGTCCGCCACGTTCAGCCCCGCGATCCGCCCGGCCGACCGGACGGCGTCGCGGGGGGTGCGGGTGAAGGCGTGGGGCACGGTCATCACGACCGGGGCGTCCTCCGGCCGGTCGCCGGCCGTCTCCCGCGTGAGGCCGCGCAGCAGCGCCGCCCCGAGAAACTTGGGCGACACCGGTCCGCCGCCGACCCTCATCGCGGCCCCGCCGCGGCGGTAGGTGCTGCCGGACTCCTGATAGGTGCGTTTGAAGCCGGCCATGGCGACCGGGCGTCCGTCGGGGTCCTCGCCGTCGGAGTCGCAGTCGGGCTCGTCGTCGTCGAAGCAGCCGTTCCCGCCGTTCCGCCCGGCGTCGCCGAAGCAGCGCCCCAGCGTGAGCCGGTTCGGGGAGACGTTTACGGCGGAGGCGGTCCGCAGCTCCCCCCGGGCGTTGGGCTGCACGTGGGGGGCGCCGTCGGGGCCGAAATCGGCGAGGGAGCTGCTGTCCGTGCCGAAGTCGATGCCGACCGGCAGGGGCCGCGGGCGGCGGGGGCGGTTGCCGCGCCGGTTGCGGCGTCGATTGCGGGGGCGACCGCCCCCGGCGAAGCCCGCGCCGTTCGATCCGTCCGATCGGTCGGCGGGCCGTGAAGAGTCGGCGTCGGCCGTCATTCGCTTGCCTGTTCGTCCCCCCGAAACCCCGCCGACTCCTCTGCCCGCGGGGGCGCCGCCGGTCCGTGGCGGGAGGGCCGAACTTAGGCCGCGCGCGCGGGGCTGTCCAACCTCCGCGGCGAGTGAATATTGACCGGCGTCGACGGTTGCGAACCGGGCCCCGGGGCGTCATGGGGCCGGGCTCCCGCCGAGCGTGGGGTCAGTTCAAGCCCCATTCTTTCAGCTTACGATACAGGGTTCTTTCGCCGATCCCGAGCAGCTTGGCGGCGTCCTCCCGCTTGCCGCCGGTCACCTCCAGCGCCCGCTCCGCGTAGAACCGCTCCACCTCGGACAGCGGCCGGCCGATCAGGTGGTCCGAGCCCCCGCCGGCGCCGCGAGCGACGGCGGCGTCGTCGCCCTCCTCCGGCGCCAATCCGGCGACCTCCTCCGGCAAATCGCCGGCGTCCAACAAGCCGTCCGTGTCGAGGACCACCATCCGCTCGACCACGTTGCGGAGCTGCCGGATGTTGCCCGGCCATTCGTAGCTCATCAGGGCGGTGCGGGCCCGCCGGGTGAAGCCGACGACCTCTTTGCCGTATCGCTCCGTCAGGTCCCGCAGGAAGTAGTCGAGCAGCAGGGGGATGTCGCCCCGCCGGTCCCGCAGCGGGGGCAGGCGGATGCTGATGACGTTCAGCCGATAGTAGAGGTCCTCGCGGAACTCCTTGTCCGCGACCATCCCCAGCAGGTCCGCGTTGGTGGCGGCGAGCAGGCGGACGTTGATCGGGATCTCCGTGTTGGAGCCCAGCCGGGTGACCTTCCGGTCCTCCAGCACGCGGAGCAGTTTGACCTGGATGTCGGCGGGCATCTCGCCCACCTCGTCGAGGAACAGCGTGCCGCCGTTGGCGTACTCGAACTTGCCGATCCGCTTGCTGCTGGCCCCGGTGAAGGCGCCGGCCTCGTGGCCGAACAGTTCGCTTTCCAGAATGTCCTTCGGCAGCGCCGCGACGTTCAGGGAGACGAACGGCTTGTTCTTGCGGGGGCTGTTCTGGTGCAGGGCCCGGGCGACGAGTTCCTTGCCGGTGCCGCTCTCGCCGGTGATGAGGACGGTGGAGTCCGTCGGGGCGACGTTCTTCAGCACCTCGATCACCTGCCGCATCGGCCCGCTGGTGCCGACGACGCCCTCGAAGCCGAACCGTTCGTCCAGGCGGCGGCTCAGTTCCGCGTTCTTGCGGGCCAGCCGGATGCGCTTGGCGGCCTGCGTGACCGCGGCCCGCAGGCGGGCGACGTCCAGCGGCTTGGCGAGGTAGGTGAATGCGTCGCGCTGCATCGCGTCGACCGCGCTGTCCACCGTGCCGTAGCCGGTGACGACGATCACCTCCGCGTCCGGCAGTTCCTCCTTGGTGCGTTCGAGCACCTTCAGCCCGTCGGCGCCCTCCATCTTCAGGTCGGTGATCACGACGTCGAACACGTCCTGCTCGACCGCCGCGACGCCCGCCTTGCCGCCGGCGACCACGGTGCATTCGCAGCCGACCGGGTCGAGGGCGTCGGCGACGGTCTCCGCGTGGGCTTTGTCGTCGTCCACGATCAGCACGCGGATCGGAACGCCGGAGAGGTCGTCGTCGGGGGGGGAGTCGGGCATCGGCGTATCTTTCGGGCCTTCATCAATCACGCAACTGGACACTTCTCCCCTCGACACTCGGGGCGACGCTCTGCGTCGCCCCGAACGGGACGCGGAGCGTCCGGCCGCTCTGCGGCCCGTACGTCCCGACGCAGAGCGTCGGGACGAGGAACGACCCTGTCAGAGGAGGGTGGGCAGGGCGACGTGAAACGTGGTGCCGGTCGGGCCGCTTTCGCAGTGCACGCGGCCGCCGTGCGCCTCCACGATTTTCTTCACCGTCGGCAGGCCCAGCCCGCTGCCTCCGGGTTTGGTGGAGAAGAACGGGTCCCACATCGTGGACAGGGCCTCCGCCGGCACGCCGGGACCGTTGTCGGCGACCGTGAGCTCCACCGCCCCGCCGGCGGGGCCGACGAGGATCGGGCGGGTCGCCACCTCGATGTGCGGCTGCGGCGTGGCGTGCTCCACGAGCGCCTGCTGGGCGTTCAACGCCAGATTGAGCAACGCCTGCCGCATCAGTCGCACGTCCAGCCGCACCGGGGGCAGGTCGGCCGCCGGAACGAGGCTCAGCCGCACCCCGGCGGAGGCGGCGGCGGGGCGGAAGAACTCCGCGAACTCCCGCACCAGCCGGTTCAGATCGGCCTCCTTCAGGTCCGGCTCGCCCGCTTTGGCGAAGGCGAGGAAGGCGTCGAGGATCTCCGACAGGTGCCCGCACTCCCGCTGCACGGTCCGCAGCATCCGCTTGCGGCGGGCCGTGGGGCGATCGTCGGCGTCGTCCGGCTCCGTGCCGCCCAGACTCTCCGCCAACAGTTCGAGGTTCAGCCCGATCGTGGAGAGCGGGTTGCGGATCTCGTGCGCCAGTCCCCCGGCGAGGACGGCGATGTCGTGGGGCGTGTCTTCGGTCATGGGGGTGATCAGCCCGGAAACGGGAGCGACCCGGACGCTGGGAGCGTCCGGGTCGCTGACTCACGGGGACGCGGTGAGGATCACTCGTCTTCGTCGTCGACCTCGTCCTCGTCGTCGGAGACCAGCAGGGCTTTCCGCGACAGCTTCACGCGGCCCTGGTCGTCCACGGCGATGACTTTCACCTCGACCGTCTCGCCCACCTTGACGATGTCCGAGACGTTTTTGACGAAGCCCTCGTCCAGCTCGCTGATGTGGCAGAGGCCGTCCTTGCCCGGGGCGATCTCGATGAACGCTCCGAAGTCCTTGATGCTGGTCACCTTGCCGTTGTAGATGCGGCCGACCTTCACCTCTTCGCCCATCGCCTCGACGCGGGCCAGGGCGGCCTCGGCGCCGGCGGCGTTGTCGCTGGCGATGACCACGGTGCCGTCGTCCTGCACGTCCAGCGTGGCGCCGGTCTCCTCCTGCAGGGCGCGGATGTTCTTGCCGCCCGGGCCGATCAGCAGGCCGATCTTGGACGGGTCGATCTTCGTGGAGAGCAGCCGCGGGGCGGTCGGGGAGAGCTCCGTCCGCGGGCGGCGGATGGCGCCGAGCATCGACCGCAACAGCGTGATGCGGGCGTCTTTGGCCTGCTTCAGCGTGTCCCGGATGATCGCTTCGGAAATCCCGTCGATCTTCAGGTCGAGCTGGATGCCGGTGATCCCCTTCTGGGTGCCGGCGACCTTGAAGTCCATGTCCCCGAAGTGGTCTTCGTCGCCCATGATGTCGGTCAGGAGCGTGTACTTCTTATCGGACTCCTTCACGAGGCCGATGGAGATGCCGGCCACCGGCTGGGTGATCGGCACGCCGGCGTCCATCAGGCCCAGCGTGGCGCTGCACACGGAGGCCATCGAGCTCGAACCGTTCGATTCGAGGATGTCGCTGATGCAGCGGATCGTGTAGGGGAACTTCTCCGGGTGCGGCAGCACCGGGTAGACGCTGCGTTCGGCCAGCACGCCGTGGCCGATCTCCCGGCGGCCGGGGCCGCGGATCGGGCGGGTTTCGCCGACGGAGTAGCTGGGGAAGTAGTAGTGGAGCATGAAGCGTTCGCTGTGCTCCCCGAACAGGCCGTCCACCCGCTGCTGGTCGCGGGTGTTGCCCAGCGTGATGGTGCACATCGACTGCGTTTCGCCGCGGGTGAACACCGCGGAGCCGTGCACGCGGGGCAGCACGCCGACTTTCACGTCCAGCGGTCGCAGTTCGTCCGGCTTGCGGCCGTCGATCCGCTTGCCGTCCAGCAGCAGGTCGCGGACGACGTCGTGCTCCAGCTGGTAGAAGGCGGCCTTGAACTCCGCCCGGGTGCCGCCGTTGGAGGCCTCCTCGGCGTCGCCCTCGAAGTGGTCGGCCATCAGCTCGTTGCGGAGCTCCTCGACGGCCTCGGCCCGGTCGGCCTTGTCGCCGCTGGTCTTGGCCTCCTTCAGGCGGTCGTACCCGTCCTTCTTGAGAGCCTTGGCGAAGGGGTTCTCCGGCGGGCTGGTGAACTTCGCCTTCTTGATGCCGAGCTTCTTGGCAAGCTCTTCCTGCATCTCGCACAGCTCGGCGCAGGTCTTGTGGGCGAACATGATCGCGTCGACCATGTCGTCCTCGGGGATCTGACCGGCGAAGCCCTCGATCATCAGGACGCTGGTCTTGGACCCGCCGACGATCAGATCGAGATCGCTCATGGCCATCTCCGCCTGGGTCGGGAAGAGGACCAGTTCGCCGTCGACGCGGCCGACGCGGACGCTGGCGATCGGGCCGTCGAAGGGCACCGGGGCGAGCATCAGGGCCGCGGAGGCGCCGAAGGAGACCAGCGGCGCCGGGTCGTTCTCGCCGTCGCTGGCGAGCACGTTGGCCATGACCTGGATCTCGTCCTTGTAGCCCTTCGGGAAGAGCGGACGGATCGGCCGGTCGGTGACGCGGGCGGTCAGGATCTCCTTGGTGGTCGGCCGACCCTCGCGCTTCAGGAAGCCCCCGGCGAACCGGCCGGCGGCGGCGAGGCGCTCGCGGTAATCGACCTGCAGCGGGAAGAAGTCGATGCCCGGCCGCGGCGTGCCGCGCTGGGCGGCGACGAACAGCACGGTGTCCGCGAACTGCAGACGGATCGCCCCGCTGGCCTGCCGGGCGAGGTCGCCGGTGCTCAGCGACATCGTGCGGCCGCCGATCTCGCGTTCGACGGAGACGGGGGACAGGTCCAACGACTTGGGCTTGGACGGCATGGAGATCTCTTCCGCTCTCTGCTTGTTAAACCCCGGCCCGGCCGGGGCGGTTTGGTAGGGGGCGGCGCGAACCCGTCGACGGGGTTCGGCGTCCGCAGTGGGGGGGGGACGATCGATTGACGATCCGGCGACGACCCGCGAAGTCGCCGTGACGAACGACAGCGTCCGACGTCGCGGGCGTCGGCGCAAACAAAAATTCGGCGTTCCCTCGCCGTAAACGACGGCCGACGCTCCGCGCGGCTCCAACCTGATAGACAAACGCCCCCGCGACGGTCGCGGGGGCGGGGGCCGAAACTACTTCCGCAGGTTCAACCGGGTCAGCAGGTCCCGGTAGGTGGCCGGCTTGGTCCGCTGCATGTAGCGGAGCAGGCGACGGCGGGTGGACACCAGAGCCAGCAGCCCGCGGCGGCTGGTGTGGTCCTGCTTGTGCTCCCGGAGATGCTCCGTGAGGTTGTTGATGCGTTCCGTCAGGACCGCGATCTGCACTTCGCTGGACCCGGTGTCGGCGTCGTTGCGGCGAAAGTCAGTGATGACTTCGTCTTTACGGTCTCTCGTGATCGACATACGGGCCGGGGGCGGGGCGTCTGCAAGCGTGTGTTACGGGAAGGCGACGATGGTAGCGAGATGCTTCCGTCCCGCAACCGAGCGCGCCGGTTCGCCGCCCCCGTAAAGAGAACGGCGAACGGAGGTTTGGTTCAGCTCCCGCCGAACAGCGGGCTGGTCACCTTCTTGACCGGGATCACCGTCGCGTCGTGGTCCTGCACGCTCTTGCGCACCACGGGGCGGGCGGCCTCGTAGTCCTTCAACTCGTAGGTCGGCAGCACCTGGGAGACGCGGATCTCGATCTTCGTCAGCTGATCGCCCTGGTCGCGGGAGACGAAGGTGATCGCCCGGCCGTTGGTGTCCGAGGACATCCGGCCGGTGCGGCCGATGCGGTGGACGTAGTCGTCCTGGAACTCCGGCACGTCGAAGTTGACGATGTGGCTGATCCCGGAGATGTCGATCCCGCGGCCGACCACGTCGGTGGCCACGAGCATCCGGATCTTGCCCTCGCGGAAGGCCTGGAGGGTCTTCTCCCGCTTCCGCTGGTGCAGGTCGCCGTGCATCATCGCACAGCTGGGCAGCTTACGGCTAAACCGCTCGAACAGCTTCTCAGCCCCCCGCTTGGTGCGGGTGAAGACAAGGCACTGCTTCGGCTTTTCCTGCTTCAACACGTGGAGCAGGGCGCCGTACTTGCGATCCGGGTCCACGGTGAGCACGAACTGCTCGATCATCTCCGTGGCGACCAGCGCGTCCTCGCTCATGTCGACCCGCTCGGGGTTCTTCATGAACTTGGCCGCCAGCTCCTCCACCTCGGGGGGCATCGTGGCCGAAAGCAGCAGCGTTTGCCGGTCCTTCGGGCATTTGCGGAGGATCTTCTCGATGTCCGGGCGGAACCCGTCGTCGAGCATCCGGTCCGCCTCGTCCAGCACAGCGAAGGCGACGTTCTCCAGGCCCAACTGGCCGCGGCCCATCAGGTCCATCACCCGGCCGGGGGTGCCGACGACGACCTGGGCTCCCTTCTTAATCTTCTCGATCTGCGGCCCCATCGGGCGGCCGCCGACGATCACGACCGTCTTCACCCGACCGCCGGAAAGTTTCCGCATCTCCTGAGAGACTTGCTCGGCCAGTTCCCGCGTGGGGGCGAGGACCAAGCCCTGGATGACGGTGCGGTCGAGGTCCAGCTTTTCGAGCAGCGGCAGGGTGAACGCCGCCGTCTTGCCGGTGCCGGTGCGGGCCTGACCGCTGCAATCGCGGCCGGAGAGGGCGATCGGCAGGAACGCCGCCTGAATCTTGCTGGGCCGCTCAAAGCCGATCTCGTCCAGCGTGGCGAGCGTCGCTTTCGACAGTCCGAGGTCGGCGAAGGTCGGGCCGCTCTCGGCGGCCTCTTTCTCGTCGTTCGACTGGCTGCGGGTCCGTTTCGCTTTCGAGTTCGCCCTCGAGGACTGGGGCGAATCAGCCGCGGGGCGGCGGCGAGTCTTGGCGGTGGGGGAGGTTTTCGCGGTGCGGCGGGCCGCGGGCCGTTTGGCCCGGGTGGAGGTGGGCATAAAGTCCGAAGTGAGGTGCGGCCGGTTCGGCGTACTCGGGGCCGTGGCGGCCGGGATGGGGGCGGGGGGAAAACGGGCGCCGGGCTACTCCACCGGCTGCAAAGGGGGACGACGTGCGGTTGTCGCAGGGTTGAAGAACGCGATCCGCGGCGTCGTCGAACGCCCCCCGCGGGGCGCGTCAAGGGTAGGTGTCGCCCCGAACTGCGTCAATCCGCGACGCTCGCCGGCTCCGGTTCCGCCGGCTCCCGGGTCGGGTCGTCCGTCCTCTCGGCCTGCCCGGTCTTCGCCTCGGCGCCGGACTGGCCGTTCATCCGATGGCGGTCCTCCGCCTCGGCCCGGGCGGCCTCGGCGACGTCGTCCGGGTGGACCTCCCGCTCGCCGAGCAAATCCCCCATGTCCTCCCGGCTGATCGACTCCCGGTCGAGCAGCATCTGGGCGATCCGGTCCAGGTCCTCCCGCCGTTCGGAGAGGATCTCCGTCGCCCGACGCATCGCGTCCAGCAGCACGGCCCGGATCTCGTCGTCGATTTGCCGGGCGGTTTCGTCGCTGAAGTTGCGGCCGGTCTGCATCTCCTTGCCGAGGAACGGGTGCGTCTCCCCCTGGCGGAACGCGACCGGGCCGACCTTCTCGCTCATGCCCCAGTGGGCGACCATCTTCCGGGCGAGGCTCGTGCTGCGGTTGAGGTCGTCCTCGGCGCCGGCGCTGTATTCGTCGAACACCAGCTTTTCCGCGGCCCGGCCGCCCATCGCCATGGCGAGGTGGTCCCGCATGCGGCGCTCGCCGAAGTGGTGCCGCTCCTCGTCCGGCAGCAACTGGGTCACGCCCAGCGCCCGACCGCGGGGGATGATCGTCACCTTGTGCACCGGGTCGAGCGTCGGCAGCACCCAGGCGATCAGGGCGTGGCCGGCCTCGTGGTAGGCCGTCATGCGGCGTTCGTGGCCGGACATCATCTCCTCGCGGGCGGCGCCCATCAGCACGCGGTCGCGGGCCTCTTCGAAGTCGTCCATCGTGACCGCCTTCCGCTCCGCCCGGGTGGCGTGCAGGGCGGCCTCGTTGACGAGGTTCTTCAACTCCGCCCCGCTGAAGCCGATCGTGCCGGCGGCGATGTCGTCCAAGTCCACCTCGGCGGCCAGCGGCACCTTTTTGGTGTGCACCTTGAGGATGCCGACCCGGCCGGCCTTGTTCGGCTTGTCCACCTGGATGTGCCGGTCGAACCGCCCCGGGCGGAGCAGTGCGGGGTCCAGCACGTCCGGCCGGTTCGTCGCGGCGATGACGATGACGGCCTCGGACGGGCTGAAGCCGTCCATCTCGCCGAGGATCTGGTTGAGGGTCTGCTCCCGCTCGTCGTGTCCGCCGCCCAGGCCGCTGCCGCGCTCGCGGCCGACGGCGTCGATCTCGTCGACGAAGATGATGCAGGGACTGGTCTCGCGGGCGGTCTTGAACAGGTCCCGCACCCGCGACGCCCCCACGCCGACGAACATCTGAATGAACTCGGACCCGTTGATCGAATAAAACGGGACCTTCGCCTCGCCGGCGGTGGCCTTCGCCAGCAGGGTCTTGCCGGTGCCGGGGGAGCCCATCAGCAGCACGCCCTTGGGGATCTCCGCCCCCAGCCGGGTGAACTTTTCGGGAGCCTTGAGGAACTCGACGACCTCCTTCAGTTCGTTCTTGGCCTGCTCCATCCCGGCGACGTCGTCGAACGTGACCCGCTTGTCGTCCTCGCGGAATTCCTTGGCGCCGCTCTTAATAAAGTTCCCGATCATCCCGCCGCCGCCCATCGGATCGGCGGAGCGGCGGAGGATGAGGATCATCACCAGCAGCGCCGCGGCCCCCATGCCGACGTACAGCAGGATGTAGGTGCCGGTGTCGATCTGCGTCGGCTCGCTGTGGATCTCGACGCCGTACTCCTCCAGCAGGGCGGTCAGGGCGCTGTCGCCGAGCGCCGGCAGCGGGATCACCGTCGTAAAGGCGTTCTCGAACTGGTCCTTGGGCTCGGGCCGCGTCTCCCAAAGGCCGGAAAGGCGTTCGCCCTCCATCGTCACCTCGGCGACGTTGTTCTTCCGCACCTCCTCGAGGAACCGGCTGTAGGAGACCTCGCCGGCCGTGCCGGCGCTGCGTTCGAACAGGAACAGCCCGACGGCGATCGCGATCAGGACCGCAAAGAACAGCGACGCCGAGGACCGCGGGCGGCCGCCGCCGGAGTCGCGGCGGCGTTTGCCCGACTTGCCGCGGCCCCGGAACCCGGAGCGGCGCGGCGACTCGGACGGCTCCGGGGTCGGCAGTTTGGGAGAGGGGTCGGGCATCAACCGGGCGAACGGGGGGCGAGCCGCGGCAAAGCCGCGCGTGCCGATCCGGCGTCCGGACGGCAGGAACGGGGAACCCTATTGCACGCCCGCCGAACCGGCAACGCGGACAAGGTCCCGCAGGGCGTCGATCACGCGATCCGTCAGCGCCTCGACGGGCGCGTCCGTGTCCAATCGCAGCAGCGCCGCGGCGGGCAGCCCCGCGAACTCGTCGTCGGTCGGCGGCTCCGCGACCGCGGCCTGTTGCCGCCGCACCTCCACCGTCGCATCGCTGACGTCCTCTCCCGCCGCGGCCCGCTGGGCGATGCGGCCCTCGGCGACGGCGTCGTCGCATTCGCCCCAGATGAACAGCACGGCTTGGTCCGACTGCGGCCAGTCCTCCGGCTCATCTCCTTCCCCGGCCAAATGGGCACACCGCTCGACGAGCGGGGTCCGGCGGGAGGCGGTGAGAAACGTGGCGTCCACCACCGCCGTGCCGTAACTCGTCATCGCATCCGCAGCCGCCGAGACGAGTTCCGCGTACACCGCGTCCGAAACGGCCGGATCGTAGCCGCCGTCCGGGGCGGGGGCGTCGGCCGCGACGCCCAACGCCTGTTTGCGCAGTTCGTCCGACCGCAGCCGCGAGGCCCCCAAGCGGTCCGCCACGGCCGCAGCGACCGTCGATTTGCCGGTCCCGCTCCGCCCCCCGAAGGCGATCAGGATTTCCGGCAGCTCGAACGCTTGGGCATGCTCCAAAGCGCCGAACAGGTTCCGGTTCAGCGGCGAATTCCCGTCCTCCGCGTCGGCGTCGGAGAGCGCCGCGACCTTTGCCCGGACCGCCGCCCGGTAGCTGCGGTAGAACGACAGCAACTTGTCGGACGCCGGATCGCCGGACTGCGTTCGGTACCGCCGCAGCAGCCGCTTTCCGGTGACCGGCCGCGGCCGGCAGGGGACGGCGGGGTCAATCTGGTCGAGGCTGTGGGCGAGGAAGGCGAACTCGTCCGCCACGTCCACGCACCGCAGCCGATCCCCGAAGGCGATGCCGTCCAGCGCCTTCACCCCTTCGGCGGTGAGATAGATGTGCTCCGCCCGCAGGTCGCCATGCCCGTCGCGGACGAACCCGTCCGCCGCCCGCCGCCGGATCGCCGCGTCGTGAAGCGTGAGATAGGTGAGCTGTGCGGCCCGTAGGGCTTTCACCGCCATTCGCCCGCCGGCCGGCAGTGCGGCCGCGTCCAACGCCTCCAGATTTTCGATCAGGTTCCTTCGGATCACCGCCGGGGCGCCCCACTTGGCGACCTCCGGGCCGCGGGCAGATTGCTCGAACAGCGGGAGGAGGTGGTCGAGGATCGCGTCGAGGTCCGCCGTCGTCGCTTCGCCCCGTTTCACCTTCGCTTCCAGCGTGTCCGCCTCGTTCAGGCGGAGCATTTCGAGGACCGGCTCGCCGTCCGGCAGCTCTCTCACGCCGCGGTAGACGCCGGGGGCGAAGCGGTCGTTGACGGCGTGTTCTTTCTCCAACGCGGCCCGGCGCTGCTCCCGGGTGCGCAGGTCCACGAAGCCGAAGTCGACCGGCTTGCACTGCTTCAACACGACGCCGGACCCCGGCGGCCCGGCGAGGGCCACGCGGGAGATGTGCGTCTCCTTCAATGTCGCCGGGGCGCCGGCGAGTTCCGCGGCGAGATCGAGGAGCGGGGCTTGCATGGGTAGGGTCCGCTGTGCGGACCGTCCTCGGTTGGCGTTGATCGCTCCAAGCGGTCCGCGGAGCGGACCCTACGTTAGTCCGCCAAGCCGTATCGCACGATGCACCAGATCGCGCTGACGCCGTCCTTCCAGCCGATCTTCTTGCCCTCGGCGTAGGTCCGGCCGCTGTAGGAAATGCTCACTTCGTACACCCGCGCCTTGCGGCGGGCGATCTTCGCGGTCACCTCCGGCTCGAAGCCGAAGCGGTTCGATTTGAGCGTGGGCACGATCTCCTGAATCAGCTCCCGGCGGAAGACCTTGTAGCAGGTCTCCATGTCGGTGAGGTTCAGGTCGGTGAACATGTTGCTCAACAGGGTGAGGAACCGGTTCCCCATGCTGTGCCAGAAGTAGAGCACCCGGTGCGGGCGGTCGCCGAGGAACCGCGACCCGAACACCGCGTCGGCCCGGCCGCTGACGATCGGTTCCAGCAGTTTGGGGTACTCCGCCGGGTCGTATTCGAGGTCGGCGTCCTGCACCACGACGCAGTCGCCGGTCGCCTCTGCAAAGCCCCGCCGGACGGCCGCCCCCTTGCCCATGTTGTGCGGCTGGGCGAAGGCCCGCACCGTGTTGAACTCGTCCGCCGGCGCCGCGGCGAGTCGTTCCGTCAGCGCCTTGGAGCCGTCCGTCGAGCCGTCGTCGACCAGCAAAATCTCCTTCCGCACCGGCACGTCCCGCACCCGCTGCACGAGGGCGGCGAGCGTCGCCTCCTCGTTGTAGACGGGGATGACGACGGACAGCGTGAAGCCCTCCGGGATCGCGTAGAACCCGAGCAGCTGGCAAGCGGTCGGCCCGAGGGAGTCTTCGAGTCGCTGATACCACGCCGGGCTGAACGCGGGGCCGCCGACGTCGGTGGAGCGACGCCGCGGCGTCGCTTCGGTGGCGGTCGGAGGGGGCATTGGGGCAAGGTTAGCGGCTCCCGCTCCGACCGTCCCGGCCAGTTCCCAGACCGATGCCCGCCGCCCAATACTCGATCCGCTCCACCCACCTCGAAGAGGCGGCGGAACCGACCGCGGCGGGCGACGGCGGCGGCTCCGTCGAGCGGAAGGCGCTCGTCACCGGCCCCGCGGCGGGCATGGATTTGCTCTCCGCCAATAACGGCCGCTTTTCCGCGTTCGTGCTGCCGCACCGGGGGATGGGGCTGTACGGCGTGCACGCGGCGGACGGGCCGACCACGTTCGGTTGGGATTCTCCGGCCGGTCCATCCCCGCGGCACCCGGCCTTGGTAAACCTCGCTGAACGCAACGGCCTCGGCTGGCTGGACGGGTTCAACGAACTCCTCGCCCGCTGCGGGCTCTCCTGGATGGGCCCTCCGGGGGACGATCCGGACGGCAACCCGACCGAGAACCCGCTGACCCTGCACGGCCGGATCGCCAACATGCCGGCGGACCGGTGGGAGATGCGGAAGGAGGAGGACCGGCTGATCGTGGAGGGCGATGTCAGCGAACGCACGCTGTTCGGCTCGAACCTCACGCTGCACGCCCGGTACGAGGCGGAGGTCGGCTTGCCGGAGCTGCACCTGACGGACACCGTCACCAACGCCGGGGACACGCCGGCGGAGCTGATGCTGCTGTATCACATCAACCAGACGCCGCTGGGCTCGCGGGTGATCGTGCCCTGCGAGGAGGTGATCCCCCGCGACGCTCGGGCCGCGGAGGGCGGCAGCGACTGGGAGGGGCCGCAGAACTGGGCGACCCTCGGCCCGCCGACGCCGGGGTTCGCGGAGCAGGCGTACTTCATCCGGCCCCGCCCCGACGCCGACGGCCGCGGCCGGATGCTGATGCCGGCGGACGACGACTCCGTCGCGCTGGAGGTGCGATTCGACATGAACACTCTGCCCTACGCGGCGCTGTGGAAGCAGCTCGGCGGGCGGCGGGACGGGTACGTCGTCGGGCTGGAACCCTGCACGGCGTTCCCGAACCACCGCAGTTTCGAGCGCCGCCACGGCCGCGTCGTCACCCTCCAACCGGACGAAACGCGGGTGATGAAGCTCACGCTGCGGTTCCTGACCGAACCGGAGGAGGTGCGGGAGGCCGTCGAGCAGGCCGAGGCGCTCGCGGCGGACCCGCCGACCGTTCACGCCGACCCCCAGCCGGGCGACTGCCCGGCCGCCGCATAACGCCGGGGCCCCGGGGGACGCCGGCGGGACGGCGGATTCGTCCGCAGAATCCGCGTGAGCGGGCTAGCCGCCTGCGCTGTCGTTCACTATCGTTCGGGCTCCCCGTCGCGGCCCCGTCGTGCGCGGTTCCCCCATCCCGTTTCACCCCTAACCCCCGCGGTTTGCTCCCCGAGTTCCCAGTGGCCTGTGACGGCCGGGACGGGTGACGCGACCGCCGCCCGGCGCCGTTCCGGGCATGAAAGCAATCACTTCTTATGGTCGATCGGAACCTGTTCCGCGAATTCGACGTCGATGACGAGGCGCTCGACGACGCCCTCGGCGAAGATTGGGAAATTCCTGACGAGTTATACGTCAAAGAGGCTGTCGATCCCGAGCAGATCGTCACCGGCACCGTGCTCCGCCTGAACGGCGACGAGGTGCTCATCGACATCGGCTACAAGTCCGAGGGCGTCTGCCTGGCGGACGAGTGGACCGAGGAGGAAGGCCCGCCGAAGCCCGGCGACGAGGTCGAAGTCCTGATGGAGGACCTCGACGAGAGCTTCGGCATTCTGCTGCTCTCCAAGCGCAAAGCGGACCGCATCCGCGAGTGGGAAGCCGTCACCAACCAGTACGGCGAAGGCGACCAGGTCAGCGGCAGCATCCTCCGCAAGATCAAGGGCGGCCTGCTGGTGGACATCGGCGTCCACGTGTTCCTGCCGGCCTCGCAGGTCGATATCCGCCGCCCGCCCAGCATCGACGCCTGGGTCGGCCGCGACATCGAGTGCATGATCCTCAAGGTCGACGAGAACCGCCGCAACATCGTCGTCTCCCGCCGGAAGCTCATCGAAGAGCGCCGGGCGAAGATGAAGGAAGAGCTGCTCGCCCGCATCACCGAGGGCGACATCGTCACCGGCGAGGTCAAGAACATCGCCGACTTCGGCGCGTTCGTGGACCTGGGCGGGATCGACGGGCTCCTTCACATCACCGACATGTCCTGGGGCCGCATCGGCCACCCGACGGACATGGTCTCGATCAACGACAAGATCGAGGTGAAGATCCTGAACATCGACCGCGAGAACGAGAAGATCGCGCTCGGGCTGAAGCAGAAGTTCCCCAGCCCGTGGGACAACATCGACGAGAAGTACCCCGTCGGCACCAAGGTCGCCGGCGAGGTCGTCAACGTGATGACCTACGGCGCCTTCGTGAAGCTCGAAGACGGGATCGAGGGCCTGGTTCACATCTCCGAGATGTCCTGGACCAAGCGGGTGAACCACCCGAACGAACTGGTCCACATCGGCGACGAAGTGGACGTGGTGGTGCTCGGCATCAACCACCAGAAGCAGGAGATCAGCCTCGGGATGAAGCAGACCCAGGCCAACCCCTGGGACGACATCCTCAAGAAGTACCCCGAAGGGGCGAAGGTCTCCGGCACCGTCCGGAACCTCACCAACTACGGGGCCTTCGTGGAGCTGGAGGAAGGCATTGACGGTCTTCTTCATGTTTCCGACATGTCGTGGACGCGGAAGCTCACCCACGCCAACGAGATGCTCCAGAAGGGCGACCGCGTCACCTGCGAGGTGCTCTCGGTCGACGAGGACCGTCGCCGGATCGCGCTGGGCCTCAAGCAGCTCGACGGCGATCCGTGGAACACCACCATCCCGGAGAAGTACTCCCCGGGGTCGATCCACAGCGGCACCGTGGCGAAGGTCACCAACTTCGGCGCCTTCGTCGAACTGGAGCCGGAACTGGAAGGCTTGCTGCACGTCTCCGAACTGGAGCGGGCCGGCAAGACCCCGACCGTCGGCGAGCAGCTGGACGTCCGCGTGCTGCGGGTCGACAGCAACGACCGCAAGATCGGCCTCTCCCTGAAGCTGGACGCCTCCGAGGAGGAGTTCGAGCAGCAGGTCCGCGAGGCCGAGGAACTGTCCACCGCCCAGAAGAACGAGAACCTCAAGGGCGGCACCGGCGAGGAAGGCCCGCTGTTCTCCATGCCCGGGCAGAGCTGAGCGTCGATCCCCGGTGCGCCGTCCTCGTC
>NZ_JBINJD010000087.1:0-21212 GCF_043951915.1 Alienimonas sp. DA493
CGGGGCGGGAACGCGCCCCGCCCCCGCGAAGCCGCAAGCGAGGCTCCAACGCGAGACGAACGACGGGACGAGCGACGGGGAGAGCGATGCGAGCCTTCGACGGCTCCGATCCGCTCGCTACACTGCCGCCCCCTTCAGCGGAAGCCCTTTCACGGACGAGCAGGTCGGCGGAACGTCGTGCGGGTTCTCTCCTACAACATCCACAAGGGCATCGGCGGGCGGGACCGGCGGTATCGGCTGGAGCGCATCAAGGCGGTCGTCGCCGCCGCCGAGCCGGACGTGCTCTGTTTGCAGGAGGTGGATCGCAACGTCCGCCGCAGCCGGTTCGACGATCAGCCCCGTCTGCTGGCCGAGTGGTTCCTCGGTCGGCACCTGCCCCACATCGGCCCGCACCCCGGGACCGGCCCCAACGGCGAACCGGACGCCGGGGCTGTCTTCCAGATGAACCACCCCCTGACCACCGGCCGCCGGCTGCCCGGCGGACCGCACCGGGGGGGATACGGGAACCTGATCGTCTCCAAACGGCCGATCCTGGAGGCCCACAGCGTGGACCTCACCAAGGGCCGCCGGAAGACCCGCGGCGCCGTCGTCGCCCTGCTGGACACCGACGCCGGCCCGCTGCGGCTGGTCAACTGGCACCTCGGCCTGCTGGACGGCGAACGGCACTGGCAGGTCCGCCGGTTGCTGAGCCACGAACTGTTCGAAGCCGTGGGCGAGAAACAGGGCGGAACTCGGCCGACGCTGCTGATCGGCGACACCAACGACTGGCGGAGCACCCTGCTCCGCGGCGGGCTGGGCGAGGCCGGCTACGAACTGCTGACGAACCCGGCCAAGCAGTTCCGCAGTTTCCCCGCGTGGCTGCCGACCGCGGCGCTGGACCGGGCGTTCGGCCTCGGCCTGCCCGGCGACGGCGTGAGCGCCACGGTCTGCGGCGGGCCGGACCACCCCCTCGGCAGCCCGGACGCCGCCCACGCGGACGCCTCCGACCACCTCCCGCTGATCGTCGATCTGCCGGGCTGACGGGCTGACGGGCTGACGGGCTGACGGGCTGACGGGCTGACGGGCTGACGGGCTGACGGGCTGAAAATTGGTCTTCGCGGAGGGGGATCGTTACGCTGGCGCGTTCCGATCCGTTTCTTCCCAGGACGCGCTCCATGTCCCCCTCCCGTTCCCGCGTCGCGGGTCTGCTGGCCCTGTTATTGACCGCCGTCGCGTCGCCGGCGGAGGCGGCGGAGGTCTTCGTCGAGGCCGAATCGTTCGCCGACCGCGGCGGGTGGAAGCTGGACACCCAGTTCATCCGCTCGATGGGCTCCCCCTACCTGCTGGCCCACGGCCTCGGCACGCCGGTGGCGGATGCGACCACGACGGTCAAGTTCCCCGAGGCCGGCGAGTACCGGGCCTTCGTCCGCACCTTCGACTGGGTCGCCCGCTGGGACGCGAAGGGCGCCCCCGGCCGGTTCCAACTCAGCGTGAACGGCAAGAAACTGCCGAACACGCTGGGCACGGAGGGCGAGGACTGGGACTGGCGCGACGCCGGCACGGTGCAGGTGGACAAGGGCAAGGCGACCGTCGCCCTGCACGACCTGACCGGCTTCGACGGCCGGGTCGACGCGGTTTATTTCACCACCGGGAACGAGCCGCCGCCGAACGATTCGTCCATCCTCCCTCCCTGGCGGCGGGCGCTGCTCGGCCTGCCGGAGGAGCCGCCGACCAAGGACGGCTACGACCTCGTCGTGATCGGCGGCGGGTACTCCGGCCTGGGGGCGGCGATCTCCGGCGCCCGGATGGGTTGTAAAGTCGCCCTCATCCAGGACCGCCCCGTCCTCGGCGGAAACGGCAGCAGCGAGGTGCGGGTCTGGGCGATGGGCCTGATCCGCCGCGGGAAATACCCCCGCGTCGGCGAGATTATCGAGGAGATCGCCGACCGCGCCACCAAGTCCCCCGGCACGAAGGAGGAGTTCGAGGACGACAAAAAGGAAGCGATCGTCCGGGCCGAGGAGAACATCGACCTGTTCCTCAACCACCACGCCTTCGAGGTGGAGACGAAGGATTTAGAGGGCGACGCGAAGCGGATCACGGCCGTCTCCGCCCTCGACACCCGCACCGGGGAGATCACCCGCTTCGAGGGCGCCCTCTACGCCGACACCACCGGCCACGGGACCATCGGCGCCGAGGCCGGGGCCGACTGGGAGATGACCCCCGAGGGCCGCATGGGCATGAGCAACATGTGGCGCTGGGACGAAGTCGATCGGCCGACCGAGTTCCCGAACGCCGACTGGGCGCTCGACCTGACCATGAAGGACTTCCCTTACCCCCGCGACCACCACGGCCAATGGTTCTGGGAGAGCGGGTTCGATAAAAACCCGCTGGAAGGGGCCGAGGCGATCCGCGACTGGAACCTGCGGGCCGTCTACGGGGCCTTCGACGCCATGAAGAACGGCGACGGCGCCGCCAAGCACAAGAACGCCGTCCTCACCTGGGTCGCCTACGTCGGCGGCCCCCGGGAGTCCCGCCGGCTGCTGGGCGACGTGCAGCTCACCCAGGACGACATCGTCGAAAAACGCGAGTTCCCCGACGGCTGCGTGCCCAGCACCTGGAGCATCGACCTGCACTATCCCAAGGAGCAATACGCGGACAAATTCCCCGACAACCCGTTCATCTCCTACGCCGTCCACGACCGCCGCATCGACCGGAATTACGGCTACCCGGTGCCGTACCGCTGCTTTTATTCCCGCAACGTCGAGAACCTGTTCATGGCGGGGCGGAACATCAGCGTGACGCACCAGGCGCTGGGCACGACCCGCGTGATGAAGACCTGCGGGATGATGGGCGAAGTCGTCGGCCGGGCCGCCAGCATCTGCATTAAGAACGGCTGCACGCCCCGCCGCGTTTATGAGGACTACTGGGGCGAGATGGTCGACCTGCTCGAACTCCCCGGCAAGGCCCGCCGGAAGACGGTCAACGACGAAATCGTGATCCCCGACGACGCGATGGAACTGGCCCCCGGCTACGGCCCGCCGACCGGGCTGGACCCGGCGAAACTGGACGGCCTCGTCGTCGACGACAAGGCCGCGGAACTGGAGGGCAACTGGACCGAGGGCGACGGCCTGAAGGGCTACGTCGGCTACGCCTACCGCTACGCCTCCCCCAACTCCGGCGCCAAGGCGACGTTCAAAGCGACCGTGAAGGAGACCGGCCGCTACGACGTGCAACTCGCCTGGCTGTCGCACGAAAACCGCGGCACAACCGTCCCGGTGAGCGTCACCGTGGGCCGGACCACGGAGAACTTCAAAATCGATATGACGAAGCCCGCCTCCGGCAAGAACGATTTTGAAAGCCTCGGCGCCTTCGACGTGCTCGCCGGCGAGACCGTCGAGGTGACGGTCCGCAGCGAGGGCGCCGGCGGCAACGTCCACGCCGACGCGATCCGCCTCGTGAAGGTCGGCGAACCCCGCACCGGCCAATCCCGCCGCGGGGAGCCGCGGGGGAACGAGTGAGCGACCCGGCGCCGCCGAACCCGTCCCGCCGGTGGCGGCGGCGGGTTCTGCACGCGGTCCGGCTGGGCCTGTTCGCGACCGTCGTCGGCCTGATCGCCTCCGTCCCCGCCGGTTCCATCGAGGACGCGGCGGGCGACGGCTCCGGCGACGGTCTGCCCCCCGCCGCCCGGGCCGCGGCGGCCACGCTATTCCCCGCCGCGGCCGCATTCGGCGAGCCCGACGCCGCCACCGGCGCCGTGCCCGTGCTGGACGCCGCGGGCGAGCGGCTCGGTTTCTTGCTGAAGACGATGCCCGACAGCCGCCGGATCGTCGGCTTCTCCGGCCCGAGCGATTTACTAATTGCTTTCGAGGAGGGCGACGGCGACGCCGTGATCCGCGGCGTGTCGATCCTGCGCAGCGGCGACACCGACGAGCACGTCGCCGCCGTCCGCGAGGCCGACGTGCTGAACGGCCGGTTCGTCGGCAAAACCTGGAGCGAAGCCGCCTCCGCCCCGCCGCCGGACGCCGTCTCCGGCGCCACGCTGACCGCCCGGGCGATGTGGCAGTCGATTCGCGTCCGCCTAGACGGCAACGCCCCGATCGTGCCGCGGTTCGAGGAGGTCCTCACCGTGGAGAAGGCGCAAACCCTCTTCCCCGACGCCGCCGCAATCGCCCTGGCCGAGGGCGTCGGCCGGTTCACGGTGTCGAACGCCGCCGGGGAGCCGCTTGGGTCGTTACTGCGGACCTCCCCCGCGGCGGACGGGGTGATCGGCTATCAGGGGCCGACGGAGGCGTTCGTCGGCTTCAATGCGGAGGATCAAAAAGCGGTCGGGCTGATCGTTGACGACACGTTCGACAACGAGCCCTACGTGACCTACCTGCGGGAGGACGAGTGGGGCTTCCTGCGGCTGTTCGACGGGATGACGGTCGAGGAATTGGCCGCCCGCGGCCCGGCGGACGGCGGGTACGACGCCGTCAGCGGGGCGACGATGACCAGCCTCGCCGTCGTGGACGGGGCGATCCTCGCCGCCAAAGCCGACCTCGCCGCGGCGGAGCCGACCGCGGCCCCGCCGCCGACGGACGGCGGTTCCCCCTCCGCGTGGGACGCCCTGACGTGGCGAAACGTCGACTGGGGCATGCTGGCGCTGGTCGCCGGGGCGGTCCTCGTCGGCTTCACCCGGCTGCGGGGGTTCAAGGCGGTGCGATGGGCCTGGCTGGCGTTGCTCATCGGCTACCTGGGCGTCTGGCGGGGCGATTTATTGTCCCAAGCGATGTGGGTCGGCTGGGCGGAGCACGGCGTGCCCTGGCGGACGGCGAGCGGCCTGGCCCTGCTGACCGCCGCCGCCCTCAGCCTGCCGGTCGTGACGAAACGCAACGTGTATTGCACGCACCTCTGCCCGCACGGCGCCGTGCAGCAGGCGTTCGTCGGCGGGGTCTTCGGGCAACGCCTCAAACCCCGCCGCAGCGTCGGCCGCGGCGCCCGCCGGGCGCTGGCGTTGCTGCCGCCGGCGTTGTTAGCGCTGGTCCTGCTGGCGGCGTTCGGATTCCCCCTCGTCGCCCCGGTGGCGCTGGAGCCGTTCGACGCCTGGCACTGGAGCCTCGCCGGCCTGGCGACGAAGACGATCTTCGTCGTCGGCCTGATCGCCGCCCTGTTCGTGCCGATGGCCTACTGCCGCCACGGCTGCCCGACCGGGGCGCTGCTCGAATACCTCCGGGCCAACGCCCGCAGCGACCGCTGGACGGCCCGTGATTGGGTCGCCGTCGCCCTCACCGCCTTCGCCGCCGGGCTGCGGTTCTTGGCGTGACAACCGACCGCACGGCGACGATCCCGGGTCTCCCCTCGCCCCCTTTTGGGGGAGAGGGGTCGGGGGTGAGGGGGCTGTGACTTACGGCCCCTGTTCGCGGTCCGCCCCGCTCATTCCTTGTCCGGAACCTCACCGCGGAGAGCGGAAATGAACGAACCGCTCGCCCACCCTCACCCCCGGCCCCTCTCCCTCCAGGGAGAGGGGTGAAGAGCGAATCGGCCCCCGTTCGTCAGGCGTTCTGGCTCGGATGCGTCCACGGCTCCCGGTACGGCCGCGCCAGGCGAGCGTTGGCCTCGGCGTCGCCGGAGACCTGCCAGTTCGTCTGATCCCACTTCAAAGAGCGGCCCAACTCCAGCGAGAGGTTCGCCAGGATGCAGGCCACGCTGCTGGTCACGCCCTGCTCGATGTCGGCGATCGGCCGCACCGCCTCGCCGCCGTTCGCTTCGGTCGCTTCGACGGCCCGCAGGAAGTTTTTCATGTGCTCCCGGCTGGCGGGGGCGACGTGACGTTCGATGCGGGGCTCGTCCTTCTCCATCGGGTCGAAGTCCGGTTCGAGGACCACGTCGCCCTGCACCGTCGCCTCCCGCTTGCCGGTGGGGATGAACTCGTATTTTTGCACGCTGGCCTTGAGCGTGCCGTTCTTGCCGTAGACGAAGGCGGCCCAGGGATACTCCGGGTCCGGAGCGTTGCCCCAACTGCGGTGCGTCCAGACGACGGGTAGCTCGCCGAAGGTGAAGGTCGCGGTCTGGGTGTCGGTGATGTTCGCCTTGCTGTCCGGGTCGATCAGGATGCCGCCCTCGCTATACACCTGATCGACCGGGCCGAGGTCCAGCATCCAGCGGACCATATCGAGCATGTGCACGCACATGTCCCCGACGATGCCGTTGCCGTACTCCGTAAACGCCCGCCAGCTGCGGGGGTGGACCAGCGGGTTGTACGGCCGCATCGGGGCCGGGCCGGTCCACAGGTCGTAATTGAGGTTCTTCGGCGGCTCCGTATTGGGCGGGTTGCCCTTGGCCCGCATGTGATAATAACAACAGATTTCCACGTGCCCGACGTCGCCCAGCAGGCCCTCGTCGACGACTTTATTCTTCGCCTCGACCAGGTGCGGGGTGCTGCGGCGCTGGGTGCCGACCTGCACGACGCGGTTTTGCTTGCGAGCCGCCTCCAGCATCGCCTTGCTCTCGAGCACGTCCACGCTGGTGGGCTTCTCCACGTAGACGTGCGCCCCGGACTCCACCGCGGCGATCATCGGCAGGGCGTGCCAGTGGTCCGGGGTGGCGACGACGACGATTTCTAAATCTTCCGCCCGCAACATCTCCCGATAATCGCCGTAGGTTTTCGGCGTTTTTCCGTCCTGCCGCTCGGCGATGAGCGTGGCGGCCTCTTGCAGCATCTCGGAGTCCGCGTCGCAAACGGCGACGACCTCCACCGGGGCGACCTGGAGCATCCGGAAGACGTCGAATTTCCCGTACCACCCGCTGCCGATCAGGCCGACGCGGCGGGGTTTGAACTCCGATGCGTCCTCGGCGTGCAGCCGCGGGGCCAGCCCGGCGAGGGCCCCGACCGCCGCCCCGCCGGCGGCGGTGGAGAGGAACCCGCGGCGGTCGACGCCGTTCTTCGGGGCTCCGGCGGGATGAAGAATCTCGGGAACGGTCGGCATCCTCTTCTCCTCAGGCGTCAACGGGGGACGAGCGGTCCGAGCGTACCGCTCCCCCGAACGCCCCGGCAAGCGGCTCGGGGCCGCCTCATCACACCAATCCGAAGCGTCAGCAAGGGCCGCGAGCAGGAACCACAGCCGTTGAGGGGCCGCCCTCGCTGACGCGTCGGGTTAGGATCGAGGGGCGAACTTCACCCCCGATTGACGTGCCGCCGATGCTCTGGGCCGCGGTTCTGCCGTTTCAAATCACCTGCGCGCTGATCGCCGTAGGTTATACGGCGTTCGTCGCGGCGGCGCCGAAATTCAAGATGAAACGCGGTCACGCGGCTCTGCTGGGCGTGCCGTCGGCCACGTTTGGGTTCATCCCACTGTGTTTGGGCGTCGACGCACTGCTTTCTCCGTTCCGGTTCGGAGAATTTCACTACGAAACGGCGAACGAGGCGAACGACTATCACGTGCGATGGTCCATTCCGGAGACGGCGCGAGATATCACAGTTCATCAGGCGAACGGCGGCTTCTCGGCGCACTACGCCATCTCCCGAGAGGACCTCGACGCTTGGCTCATCTTCGAGTGGGATCGTCTGGAAGAGAACGGCGCCGAACCGTGGAAGCCGCATTCCGTTGTGACGTCACGAACGCCCGAACTGAACGAGGAGCCCGTGAGCGAACAAGCCGCGAAGTGGCAGGCCGAGCAGGAGGCTAAACTTCTCGCTCTTTACTGGGAGGGCGACTTCGGCGGTCTGGGCTGGCCGATGCCGGCCGACGTGGTGAAAATTGAAGGGGCTCACGCCCGCGACGCCGGCTCGACCTACTACTACAGCGAGAGCGAAGGCCGGGCATATCAGCGGGCCAGCTACTTTTGATCGTTGAACGTCCCGGACGCTTCAAGCGTCGGGACGTTCAACGGTTCGACTTCAATCTTCGATCGGCTCAGTCCCCCACGCGGCGCAGCTTGCTAGCGCTGGTCAGGTCCACTTTGAAGCCGCCGGGGCCGGAGAGGCCGGCCTTCTGGGACGAGTCGACCGCGGCGAGGCGGCCGTTGGCGACGTCGAAGACCACGGCGCCGGTTTGCGTGCCGCCGTCGAAGGTCATCGGGGCGCCGGCCTGGTCGCCCTGCGGCTTGAGTTCGCTGTTGAGGGTCACGACGGCGGCTTTATCGTCGGCGCTTTTGAGGGTCAGGGTGCGGGCATCCGTCACCTTGCCGAAGGCCAGGACCAGGGTTTCCTCGTTCGTCCAGCTTTCGCCGACGGTCGTGCCGGAGGGCGGGAGGGTGTAGCCGCGGTCGGTGAACAGCAGTTTGACCTGCTCCTCGCCGAACTGGTTGCCCTCGCCGGCCGCGGCGACGGCCCGGGTCACCTTGGCGGGCATCTCGACGGACTTCACCTCCCCGTCGGCGGCGATCGTGCTGGTGAAGGTCTGCCCGGCGAGGCTGCCCAGGACCCGCAGGCGGGCCGGCAGGGTGGCGGGGTCGCGGGCCTCGTCGCCCTCGGCGGCGCTGTCGAAGGTCACGGGGGTCGCCCCGCCGCCGGTCGCCTTCACCGTGACCCGCTGCACCGTGCGTTCGACCACGGCGGAGCCGTCCTCGTTCACGCTTTTCACCTCCCACTTCAACACGATGCCGAGGTCGTTTTTCACCTCCGAGGTCTGCCCCAATTGGGTGATGGCGGCGGTGGAGTTCTGGGTGAAGGCGTAGGTGTGGGTGTCGCCGACGGCGAACTCCCAGCGGACGTCCGCGACGGAGGCGGGTTGGGCCGCCGCGACCAACGGCAGCGCCAGGGCGAGGAGCAGGGCGGCGAGGGCGAGCGGCGAACGCATGGCAATCGGGCGTGAGGGAGACGGGGCCGGCATCCTACCGCCCCGGCCGACCGCGCCGAACCGGGCCGCCGCGCTGATCCGCGCCGGACGCTCAGTGACGGAACGAGACGAGCCCCGTCCCGCGGTCCGCGGCGCCGCGGAGGGCGAGCCGGTACTCCTCGACCTCCTCTTCCAGCTCTTCGGCGGAGGGCGTGCGTAAACTCGGCAGTTGCACGCCCAGCCGTTTTTGGATCAGCCATCCCAGCAGACGGATCTTCAACGGCGGCTTCTTCGGCTTGCCCGCCGGGGCGTCCAACGCGGCGAGTTCCGCTTCGACTTGATCCGCTTCGAGGAAGCCGATCTCCGGAAAGTCCGCCTCGTCGACGGGAATCGGGATCGGCGCCCCAGACCGCGGCAATCGCAGGTCGTAAGGCAGGTCCCGCACGCAGGCGACCTCGCCCTCCAGCAGTTCGCCGTCCGTGAGATGTTCGCACAGCGCCTTGAGGACGTATCCATAGGTGGCAGCATGTTCTTCGCCGTCCCGCTCCGCGGTCCCGGCGACGATCCGGCGGAGAGCGTCCTCCGAACTCAGGTCGCAGCAGGAGGCGCTCTCGAACCCGTCCGGCGGATCGGCGAGGACGGATTGCGTGAAGGACTCGTCGTTCGCCCCGTACAGCGACCGCAGCCGCTTCGGATCGACGGCGTAGAACATGTGGGCGTAGCTCAACCTCAGGCGCTCCGATGCGGTGCGGCGGAAAGAAAACGAACGTCCCGGACGCGCGAAACGTCCGGGACGCGGGGGACGGCGGGACTCCGCCGGGGCTCAGTCGAGGCTCATCGTGACGGTCTTGCTTTCGAGGTAGTTCGACAGCGCGGCCTCGCCCAGCTCGCGGCCCAGGCCGCTCTCCTTGAAGCCGCCGAAGGGGGCGGCGGCGTCGAACACGTCGTAGCAGTTCACCCAGACCGTGCCGGCCCGCAGGGCGGCGGCGGCCTTGTGCGCCTTCGCCACGTCGCGGGTATAGACCGCGGCGGCGAGCCCGTAATTGGTGGTGTTGCCGCGGCGGACGACGTCCTCCACGTCCGTGAATTTTTGCACCTGCATCACGGGGCCGAAGATTTCCTCCCGGGCGATCTTCATGTCGTCCTGCACGTCGGTGAAGACGGTCGGCTGGATAAAGTAGCCCTTGTCGCCGTAGCGGGAGCCGCCGGTTTTCAGCGTGGCGCCCTCGCTCTTGCCGCTCTCCACGTAAGACATGATCGTGTCGAACTGCTCCTTGGAGATCTGCGGGCCCTGCTCCGTGGCCTCGTCGAACGGGTCGCCGACTTTGCGGTTGGCGGCCATGTCGGTGAGGGTCTCGACCATCTCGTCGTAGACCGGCTCCTCCACGAGGATGCGGCTGCCCGCGCAGCAGGCCTGGCCCTGGTTGAGGAACAGCCCGACGAACGCCCCGGCGGCGGCCTGTTTGAGGTCCGCGTCGGCGAAAATAATGTTCGGGCTTTTGCCGCCCAGTTCGAGCGTCACCCGCTTCAGGCTCTTGGAGGCCTCCTTCATAATGTGTTTGCCGACGACCGTGCTGCCGGTGAAGGCGACTTTATCGATCTGCGGGTTGTCGACGATCGCCTGCCCGGCGGTCGGGCCGAAGCCGGGGACGACGTTAATCACCCCGTCCGGGAAGCCGGCTTCCTGCGCGAGTTCGGCCAGCCGCAGGCAGCTCAGCGGGGTTTGCTCCGCCGGCTTCATCACGATGGTGCAGCCGGCGGCGAGGGCGGGTCCCCACTTCCAGGCGACCATCAGCAGGGGGAAGTTCCAGGGGATAATCTGCCCGGCCACGCCGACCGGTTCCTTCCGCAGATAGCAGAAGTGGTTGCCGCGGATCGGCACCGTGCTGCCGTGAATCTTGTCGGCCCAGCCGGCGTAGTACCGCAGGCAGTCGATGACTAGCGGCAGGTCGGCGCCCTTGGCCTCGCCGATCGGCTTGCCGTTGTCCAGCACTTCCAGCCGGGCCAGATCGTCGAGGTTGTCCTCCACGAGGTCGGCCAGCTTGTACATCAGCCGGCCGCGGTCGCGGGCGTCCATCTTCCGCCAGGGGCCGTCCTCGAAGGCCTTGCGGGCGGCGGCGGCGGCCCGGTCGATATCCTCGGCGTCGCCCTCGGCGACCTTGGCGATCACCTCCTCGGTGGCGGGATTGAGGGTCTCGAAGGTCTTGCCGGAGGCGGCGTCCACCCACTGGCCGTCGATAAAGCACTGCGTCGGCCCCAGCTTCACCCCTTTCGCGGCGGCCCGGCCGGTGGCGGCCTGCGAACCGGCCGTGGCGGCGGCGGAGGAGTGGGGGCGGTCGAGCGTGGCGGGAGGCATCCGGGAAGCTCCGAGCGGAGGGACGGCGAGCCGCAACGGGCGGCGAACCGAACCATTGTAACGGGCGCGCCCGATGCATGCCTCAACTCGCCGGCGCTGTCCGCCGACGCCCGCTCACACCGCCGGCGGGGCCGGGTCGGGGGCGATCTGCCAGTCGGCGGCGTCGGCGTCGTCTTCCTCCGGGTCGCGCTCCCACGCCTCCTCGTCGGTCTCGGCGACGCGATTGAGCAAGGCGAGGACCATCTCCGCCAACTCCGCTTTCGTCCGCCGGGCGAGGGCGACGCGGGGGTTCTCGCCGGGAACGAACGCCTCCGGCCGCTTCCGCCAAGACAGCAGCAGGGCGGCGACGTGCTTGCACCGGCCCTCAGCGCCCGGGGCCGTGCCGCCGCCCACCGGGCAGGTGCAGACCGCCGCCGTCACCCGCCCGTCCGCGACCGTCGCGGCGACCCGGTAAAAGGGGGCGTAGGTCCCTGTCACCCGAGCGCAAACCCGCACCCCGCCGGAGACCCCGTACGTTCGCCCGTCGTTCGCCGCCTCGTCGCGGGCCAGGGTCTTGCCGCGGTCGTAATACGTTCCGCCGACCCAGTCGCGGACGGCTTCGGCAGACAGGGCGGCGCTCACGGGGCCGTTTCGCTTGAGGGAAGGACGGCCGGCGGGCGGTAGCCGTGGGCGGGGTGCGTCGGCAGCGGTTTGGCGGTCGGCCAATCGGCGGGGAGATCGACGAACGTCACCGCCGGGTCGGCCGGCGCGGCCTTCTTCGCGTCGGGGTTCGGCTTCGTGTCGGAAACCGCCGTGTCCGTCAGCGTGATCGGCCCCTTCGAGGTCTTCTTGCCGACCGCCCCGCAGGACGCAATCAGGCAGCCGGTCAGCGTGACGCCGCCGGTCGCCTTGTCGTCGGTCATCACCGCCGGGCCGGCGAGGCGGGCGAAGGTGCCGTTCCGCACCGCGACCGCCCCCCCGTTCGACCACAGGCCGGTCTCGCCGTCGGCGACGAAACAGTTCTCGACGGTCGCCTGCGACCACAGCCGCAGGCCGCGACCGTTCTCCAGCGCCACGCAGTCGATCAACGTCACCGGCGGCTTGAGGTCGTACCCGCCGTCCCGGTTTCGAATGGAAACGCACCGCAGGAAGGAGACCCCCTCGACCGTCCCCTCGACCACGAAGCCGTCGCCGTTCTGATATTTATTGGGGCGAATCTTCATGCGGTTGTTGGCGGCGACGCAATCTTCAAATCGGAAATCGCCCTGCGGGGGGTCCGAATCGTTCACGTTGAAGCCGAAGGGGATCAGCTCCGCCGTGTCGTTCTCCCAGGTTTCGTCCCCCTCGGAGCAGTCCGCGGTGCAGCGGGTCACGCGGACGCCCCGGCAACCGGCCTCGAAGCGGAAGGCGTGCTTGCTGTAGCGGGCCGCGTCGCAGTCGCGGACCGTCAGATCGCGGCAGTGGGAGAGGTAGACGTGGTGCCGCATCTGGGCGGCGTCGACGTCCTCCAGCGTGAGGCGCTCGATCGGCTCCGTCCCGTCGGTCGGGGAGCGGACGCCGAACTGGTAGTTCCGCAACCGCAGCCCGACCAGCGTGACGTCGGAGACGCCGGGGCGAATCTCGATCGCCGCCGGTCCCGTTTTGACGTTCGCCGCGGACCACGGGCCGACCCACACCGGCAGGCCGCCGCCGGTGTCGACGCCGCGGAGTTCCTTCGCCCGGCCCCGCGCCCCGCCGGACTTCACCGCCAGCGAGGCCCCCTCGTACCGGCCGGAGCCGAGCAGCACGCGGTCGCCGGGGCCGGCGAGGGTGTTGAAGACGTGGTCCAGCCGGTCGGCCGGCAGGGCGTTCGCCCAGTCCGCGCCGTCTTTTCGTCCCGTCCCCTCCGGCAAGACGTGCAGGTCCGCCGCGGTCGCCGCCCCCGCCAGGCAGCCCCCCGTCAGCCAACACAGGGCGAACGCGGAACGAAGAAGCGTCATAGCGGGGTTCGGCACGGGGGTCGGGCGGGGCGGCGCTCGTTATAGTTCCCGGCATGACCGCCCTGCACGTCAACGTCGACCACGTCGCCACCGTCCGCCAGGCCCGCCGCACGACGGAGCCGGACCCCGTGCAGGCCGCCGTGCTGGCGGAACTCGCCGGGGCGGACGGCATCACGGTGCACCTCCGCGAGGACCGCCGCCACATCCAGGACCGGGACGTCCGCCTGCTGCGTCAGACGGTGCACACGCGGCTCAACCTCGAAATGGCCCCCACCGCGGCGATGTGCGCGCTGGCGATCGAGTTGAAGCCGGACGTGGCGATGCTTGTGCCGGAGAACCGCCAGGAGATCACCACCGAGGGCGGCCTGGACGTCTACGAACAAAAGGAGTCCGTCCGCGAGGCGATCGACAAACTGCACGACGCCGGCATCCCGGTCAGCCTGTTCCTCGACCCGGTGGAGAAGCAGATCGACACGGCCGCCGAACTCGGCGCCGACGTCGTCGAACTGCACACCGGCCGTTATGCCGAGGCGAAGGAGGAGGCCCAGCGCCGGCTCGAACTGGACATCCTCATGACCGAGGCCGCCCGCGTGCTGGACGAGGGCCTGCAACTAAACGCCGGGCACGGGCTGAACTATCAGAACGTCGCCCCGATCGCCGCGATCCCCGGCGTGCGGGAGCTGCACATCGGCCACGGCATCGTCAGTCGGGCGGTGCTGGTCGGCTTCGAGCGGGCCGTGCGGGAGATGAAGGCCCTGATGACCGGCCGCCCGTAGGGTCCGCTCCGCGGATCGTGTAGAGTCTACGTTGATCACGTGATCCGGTCCGCACAGCGGACCCTACGGGAGCGCCGCCCATGAAGTTCACCCTCGCCTACGGCAAAACCGGGCTCGAAGCCGTCGTGCCGGACGCCAACCTCGTCGGCCCGCTGGAGATCCGCCCGGCCCCGCCGCTGGCCGACCCGCGGGCCGCCGTCGCCGCCTCGCTGCTCGAACCGACCGGCTGCCCCCCGCTGAGCGAACTGGCCCGCGGCAAACGCACGGCCTGCGTCCTCATTTGCGACATCACCCGGCCGGTGCCCAACGAATTATTGTTGGGCGAGTTATTGCCGACGTTGGAAGCCGCCGGCGTGCCGCGGGAGGGGATCACGATCCTCATCGCCACCGGCCTGCACCGGCCGAACGAGGGGGAGGAACTCGTCGAATTAGTGGGCCCGGAGATCGCCGCCAACTACCGCGTCGAAAACCACTTCGGCAAGGACCTCGCCAGTCACGCCGACCTCGGCGTCAGCCCGCGGGGTGTGCCGATTCATATCGATTCCCGGTACGTCGACGCCGAATTAAAGATCGCCACCGGTCTGATCGAGCCGCACCTCATGGCCGGCTACAGCGGCGGGCGGAAGCTCGTCTGCCCCGGCATCGCGGCGCTGGAGACGGTGCGGGTCTGGCACGGCCCGCAGTTTCTGGAGCATCCCAACGCCGACTGCGGCATCCTCGACGGCAACCCGGTCCACGAGGAGAACACCTGGATCGCCCGCAAGGCGGGGCTGGATTTTATTCTGAACGTGACCCTCGACGGCGACCGCCGCGTCACCGGCGTGTTCGCCGGGGAGATGGAAGAGGCCTTCCATGAGGGCGTCGCCTTCGCCCGGCAGGTGGTCACGGTGCCGGTGGACGGCCCGGTGGACGTGGCCGTCACCAGCGCCGCCGGCTATCCGCTGGACCAGAACTTTTATCAATCGATCAAAGGTCTGACCGGCGTGCTGCCCGTCATGAAGGAGGGCGGCACGATTATCATCGCCGCGGAGATGACGGAGGGCGTCGGCAGCCCGGAGTTCGCCGGATTATTTGACGAGTTCCCCGACCCGGCCGATTTTATGATGGCCATCACCGGCGCCGACCCGACCCGGCCGGACTTCTTCGTGATGGACCAGTGGCAGTTGGAGGAGATGGCCAAGGTCCTCCGCCGCTGCGAGGTGGTCTACGTCACCCACCACGCCCCGTTCGCGGAGCAGTTGGAAAAGCTCTACGTCACCCGGGCCGACAGCGTGGAGACCGCCGTCGCCGCGGCCCTCAAGAAGCACGGGGCCGACGCCCGCATCGCCGTCGTGCCGGAGGGTCCGTACGTGTTGCCGACGCTGACATGAGCGCCCCGCCCCCCGAGTCCGAACGCGTTCGCACGGAACCGGTCTGGCGGGCGGCGATCGAAGACGCGCCGGCCGTCGCCGGAGACGACGCGGTCGGCGGGCCGGCGTGGCTGCCGCCGGGGTTCGCCCATCCCCGCTGCGGCCGCTGCGACGCGGCGATGCAGCCGTTCGTGCAACTGACGGTGCGGGAGGAATACGGCCTCCCGTTCGCCGCCGGCAGTCGGCTGGCGTTGTTCATGTGCCCGACGCACAACGACCCGGCGGAGCCCGAGATCCTCGAAACCGGCCGCTACCCGGAGTCCTACCGAACTGAGCAGGGCGACCACTTCGCGGCGCTGCTGTTCCCGCCCGGCGATTTCCGGCCGTCGGACGCCGGGCCGGATCGGTTGCGGCCCCTTCGGCTGACGTTCGCGCGGGGCGAGCAGTCCGTTGCGGTCGTGAAGAATGCGGCGGGCGAAGTGGTGCACGAATCGGGCGAGGAGACGTTTCGCCTCGGCGGCACGCCCTGCTGGATCAATTATCGCGTGACCGCGGAATGCGCCTGCGGCGGACGGCTCGCCCCGCTGCTCGCCCTGCCGGAGAATCAGGGATTCCCGAAGCGGCCGGAGACGGCGACACAGCCCGACAGCTTCTCGTCTGACGAGGACTGCTACCTGCTGGGCAACGTCGTCACCGTGCTGGCGTGCGACCGGCAGTGCGATCCCCGCTCCACGCTGACGCTCTGCGATAACTGAGGAGCGCGGGGCGAACGGCGGCGGCAGGTCCCCGCCCCGGTTAGGTTAGGCGGCGTTCGCCCCCTTTCCGCGCCGGTCCGCCGATGCTCGCCCGCCTCGCCTTCAGCTTCGCCCTGCTCCTGCCCGCATGGGCCGTCGCCGACGACGGGGGGACCGCACCGCCGCCGAACGTCGTCGTCATTATGGCGGACGACCTCGGCTACGGGGACGTCTCCTGTTACGGGGCGACGGAACTGAGCACCCCCCACATCGACGCGCTAGCCGAAAACGGGGTGCGGTTCACCAGCGGGTATTGCAGCGCCTCGACCTGCACCCCCACCCGGTTCAGCCTGCTGACCGGGATGTACGCCTTCCGGCAGGACGGCACCGGCATCGCCCCGCCGAATTCCCCGGCCCTCATTCAACCGGACACGACCACCGTCGCCGACCTGCTGGGGCGGGCGAACTACGAAACGGCCGTCGTCGGCAAATGGCACCTCGGCCTCGGCGGGGACGGCGGGCCGGACTGGAACGGCGAACTGTCCCCCGGCCCGCTGGAGATCGGCTTCGATCACGCCTTCCTGCTGCCCACCACCAACGACCGCGTCCCGCAGGTCTACGTGCAGGACCGCCGAGTGCTGAACCTCGACCCGGCCGACCCGCTGTGGGTCGGCAACAAAAAGCCGTCGCCGGACCACCCCACCGGCAAGACGCACCGGGACGAACTCAAGATGGACTGGTCCCACGGCCACAACGGCACGATCCACAACGGCATCAGCCGGATCGGCTTCTACATCGGCGGGCACGCGGCCCGCTTCCGCGACGAGGACCTCGCCGACCGCTGGGTCGCCGAATCCGTCGCCTTCCTGGAGAACCACCAGCGGCAGAGCCCCGACGAGCCGTTCTTCCTCTTTTTCAGCTCCCACGACCTGCACGTGCCCCGGATGCCGCACGAGCGGTTCCAGGGGGCGACCTCGCTGGGCTACCGCGGCGACTCGATCGTGCAGTTGGACTGGTGCGTCGGCGAACTCACCGCGGCGTTGGAGCGGCTGGGTCTGACGGAGGAGACGCTGGTCGTGTTCTGCTCCGACAACGGCCCGGTGCTGGACGACGGCTACAAGGACGGGGCCGTCGAAATGATCGGCGACCACAAGGCCGCCGGCCCCTACCGCGGCGGGAAGTACAGCGTGTTCGAGGGCGGCGTCCGCACGCCGTTCATCACCTCCTGGCCGGGCACGATCGAGCCGGGGGTGAGCGACGAACTCGTCTGCACCATCGACCTGCCGGCGAGTTTGGCGGCGCTGGCGGACGTGGAGATTCCCGCCGGGGCCTGCCCGGACAGCGTAAACGTCGCCCCCGCCCTGCTGGGCGCCCCGGACGCGACCGGGCGGGAGGAACTGGTCGTGCAGAACAACGGCAACGCCTTCGCGATCCGCCGGGGCCGCTGGAAACTGCACCGGCACCCCGGCAAGCAGACGCGGAACCTCGTCGTCGAGACGCAGCTCGCCAACACTCCGGTCCCCCGGCTGGCGCTGTTCGACCTGGAGACCGACCCGCGGGAGACGACGAATCTGATTGAGGAGCGCCCGGAGATCGCCGCGCGACTGGCGGAGCGGTTGGAGACCTACCTCAACGGCGGCGGGACGCAGCGGTAACAGCCGCTTCGATACCAGCCTGGAGCGCAAGCTCCGGCCGTGCGTCCTCCCGCGCGGGAACTCGTCTCCTACAAACCCGAAGCGTCAGCGAGGGCTGCCCAGCGAGTTCTTGCTCGCCGAACGGACCCTCGCTGACGCTTTGGGTTGGCGGCCTTCCCAATGGCGTGACGGCGCTCAGCCGCCGACGGCCTGGGCGACGGCGGCGTCGAGTTCGGCCCGGGGCTCGTCCCCGGCGCCGACGATGCGGGCGACCTCTTCGCCCTGATCGTTGAACACGATCAGCGTCGGCAGCGGCAGGCCCTCCGGCCCGGCGAGCGGGTCCCACTGCGCGCCCTCGCCGCCGTCCTCGGTGTAGACGTTCGTCAGTTCGCCGGCGCCGGCTTCGGTGAGGAAGCCCTGCACGGCGTCCAGATCCTCCTCGCTGTTGAACGCCAGCGAGACGACCGTCAGCCCGTCGTCCTTGTACTTGCGGGCCAGTTCGACGGTGTGCGGGAAGGCTTCCCGGCAGGGCACGCACCAATCGGCCCAGACGTCCACCAGCACGGGGCCGTCGGCGGATTCGATGATCGTCCGCAACTCCTCGTAGCTGACCGGCGTGGCGGTCACGGGGGGGCCGGCGGCGGCGCTTTCCTCCTCGCTCATCCCCTCGGTGGTGGCGCCGGCTTCGTCGCCGTCCGGCTCGCTGTCGAGGGTCTCCGGGCCGACGGTGCCGGCGTCGCCGGGATCGAGGGAGCGGTTCACGGCCCCGGCGGGGAACTCGCCGGTGCCCTCGGTGGCCTCCGCGTCCTCATCGACGTACGGCGACGTATCCTCGCTGCAACCGACGAGGGCGAGGGGAACCACGACCAGCGCCGCGGCAAGGGTCGGGACGAACGGGGAGCGGCGCATCGGCGGCACGAGCGGGAACGGAAACGGAACGAACCGGCCCCGCGGGGCCGGTTCGACAAGTAGCGCAAGATTGATCGCCGCCGGCGACGGGGCGCCGCGGCGATCGCTCATGGGGAAATCACTCGTAGACGATGCCGCAGCCGACCTGCCGCTTCTCGGTGACGGCCGGTTCTTCCCCGGCCAGGACGGCGTCGACCGCGTCGCGGACGTAGTGCTCCTCGGCGGGCTTGCTCTCCCGCCAGCTGTCGTCCCAGGCGCCCATGTAGCGGACCTTCATGTCCGGCCCCAAAACGAAGGTCTGCGGGGTGACGGTGGCGCCGTACGCCTTGCCGACCGCCTGCGACTCGTCGCGGGCGTAGGGGAAGTTGAAGCCCTGTTCCTTGGCCCGGGCGGTCATCTGGGAGAGTTCGTCCTCCGGCTCCTGCGAGACGGAGAGCGCGACCAGGGCCACGTCCTTCTTGCCGTATTCCGCGGCGAACTCCTTCATCCGCCCCTCGTAGGCCTTGGCGACCGGGCAGTGGTTGCAGGTGAAGACGACGACGACGGCCTTCTTGTCCTTCAGATCCTTCAGGGACAGCGTTTTGCCGTCGGCGGTCGGCAGGTTCTCGAACGCCGGGGCCGGATCCCCGATGTCGAGGACCTCGTTGTACTCCGAGGCGTCCGCCGTGCCGACGGAGAGGGCGCCCAACGTCAGGGCGAGCAGCGGGGCGAACGGGCGAACGAACGCGGGGCGACAGATCATCCGTGGAATCCTGGGAGATTCGGGGGAACGGCGGCGCCCGATCGATCCGGGGCCGGCGGGAACCGTGGGGGCGCCGATCCGTGTGCGAACCGGCAGCCGGGGAGCGGTGTCCGGTCATCGTACCGCCGACCGCCCGCGACACAACGGGTCGCGCCGGTCCGGCGGAGTTCGCCGCCCCGATCGGTTCCGCCGATCGCCGCGAGAACGACGGAGAGACCGGCGTTGACACCCCCGCCGCGGTTCGCCACACTCCGCCCCCCCGCCGCCCCCGACGGCGGGATCGACAAGCAAATCACGGGATGTAGCTCAGCCTGGTAGAGCGCTACGTTCGGGACGTAGAGGCCGCTGGTTCGAATCCAGTCATCCCGACTTCCACGCCCCGCGGGTCTCCCGCGGGGCGTGTCTTTTTGCGCCGGTCGCCGGGCGGTCCGGGGGCGTCGGCGGTAGGTTGAGGGCATGTTCGCCCGCCCGCTTCCGCTCGCCGCCGCCCTCCTCGCCGCGACGGCTCTCGTGCCGTCGGTCCGGGCCGCCGGCGGCGCCGAGGGGCCGTCGCGACGGCCGAACGTGCTTCTCATTTACGCTGACGATCAGGGGTCGCGGGACCTCGGCCGGCTGGGCGCCCCGGACCTGCAGACCCCGCACCTCGACCGGCTCGCGGCCGGGGGGCTGACGCTCACGGGGATGACGGCGCCGGCCCCGGTCTGTTCGGCCAGTCGCGTCGGGTTGCTGACGGGGCGGTTCCCGGCCCGCTGCGGGGTGTACGGCAACAGCCCCCTGCCCGGGCCGGAGACGACCCTCGCGGAGGTCTTCGCCGACGCCGGCTATCGGACCGGGCACGTCGGCAAGTGGCACCTCGGCGACGACGCCGCCCGCGACCCCGCCGGCCAAGGGTTCGACGACTGGTTCGGACACCTCGGCGGCTGCGTCGACAACTACTCCCACTTCTTCTACTGGAACGGCCCGAACCGCCACGACCTGTGGGACAACGGCCGCGAAGTCTTCCGCCCCGGCGAGTTCCTCCCCGACCTGATGGTCGACCGCTGCCGGCAGTTCCTCGACGGCGGGACGGCCGCCGCACCGGCCGCCGCACCGGGAGCCGCATCGGGAGCCGCACCGAGCGACGGCGGCGGCGAAGCGGACCGGCCGTGGCTGCTCTACTGGGCCTTCAATTCGCCGCACTACCCCTATCAGGGCACGCCGGAGTGGCGGGAAAAATACCGCGATCTGCCGGTCGCGCGGCGGGAGTACTGCGCGTTCCTCTCCACGATGGACGAGGCGATCGGCCGGGTTCTGGATCACTTGGAGCAGACCGGACAGTTGGACGACACGATCGTGATCTTCCAGCCGGACCACGGGCACAGCACGGAGACGCGGGCGTTTAGCGGGGGCGGGTTCGCCGGGCCGTTCCGCGGAGCGAAGTTCTCCCTGTTCGAGGGCGGCCTCCGCGTGCCGGCGATCGTGCGGTACCCGGCCCGGCTGCCGGCCGGCGAGACCCGCGACCAGTTCCTGAGCGGCTGCGACTGGCTGCCCACGCTGTGCGAGCTGTGCGACGTCGCTCCGCCGGCCGGGACGACGCTGGACGGCGTCTCCGCGGTGAGCGCCCTCGCCGAAAACGCCCCGCTGGACCGCCCGCCGTTCTACTGGCGGATGGGCGGCGGCGAGGATCACCAGTGGGCGGTTCGTGACGGCGACTGGAAGCTGATCGGCAACCCGGTCGACACGACCGCCCCGCAGGGCGAACGCGAAAACGGCGGCCGGCTGGGCGTGCCGCTGTTCCTGGCGAACCTCGCCGAGGACCCCGGCGAGACGACGAACCGCGTCGCCGACCGCCCGGAGATCGCCGCCCGATTGCAGGCCGAACAGGACCGCATCACGGCGGGGTTCGGCGATTAGAGCGTTCTTCCGCTACTCGTAGCGATATCCGCAGTCGCGGCGGGCGTCGGCGACGTCGGGGCGGAGTTGCTCGGCGGGCAGGAGCGTCTTTTCTTTCGCGTCAGACCCAACGTCCGCAACGCCCGG
>NZ_JBINJD010000088.1:0-21055 GCF_043951915.1 Alienimonas sp. DA493
AACCGAGCCGGGCCGGCGAATCGGACGAGCGGTTCTCCAAACATCTGCGGCTGCGGACCACGCCGCAGTTCGCACGGGTGTACGACGCAAAGTGCCGGGCCGGCGACGGCGTGCTGCTGGTGTTCGGGGCGCCGCGGCCCGACGACGACCCGGGCCGCCTCTATCAGGGCCGGGCGGTTAGTCGGGTGGGGCTGAGCGTGTCCAAGAAGAACGGCAACGCGGTCGTCCGGCACCGCGTCAAACGCCTGCTGCGGGAGGCGTTTCGCACCTCCAAGGCCGACCTGCCGGCGGGGTGGGACTTCGTGCTCATCCCCCGCCCGAAGACCGGCGCCGACCTCCCACGGCTCCGCAAAAGCCTCGTCAAACTCGCGCGCCGCCTGCCGGGACAGTGGGCGAAGAAGCACGCCCCCCGCGACGGGGCGAACCGCGACGGGACGCGCTGATGGCCGGATTCCTCAAACGCCTGCCGGCGCTGCTGCTGGTGGGCGCGGTGCGATGCTATCAGGTGTGGATCTCGCCCCTGCTGGGGCCGACCTGCCGCTACACGCCCACGTGCAGCCAGTACGCCATCGAGGCGGTGCGGAAGTACGGGGCGCTCCGCGGCGGGTGGAAGGCCGTCTGCCGGATCGGCCGCTGCCACCCGTTCCACCCCGGCGGCTACGACCCGCCGTAAGGCGTCGGCGTCGCCGTTCCTCGCCGGGCTTCGGTGAAGCGATCCCCCCTCTCCCTCAACGGGAAGGGGAGAAGGGAATCGCCGTCCGGGCCATTACGCCACGGCGGCGACGGAGCGTTCGAGGGGGGTGAAGCTCGGGCCGGCGGCGGCGTAGGCATCGAGCAGCGCCTCGATCTCCGCCGGGTCGGCGTGGCCGCGGGCGACCAGGGCCTCGCCCAGGGCGCGGGGGTTCTCCTGCTGGCGGGCGAGCAATTCGGCGAGTTGTTCGTGATTGAGCAGCCCCAGCCGCACCGCCGCCTCGCCGAAGCGTTCGCCGGCCTCCTGCACGTCGGCGATCATGTCGGTTTGCACCTCGTCCAACACGCCGACCTCGCGGGCCAGGGCGCCCAGACTAACGTCCGGGGGGGTGAGGTCGGTCAGAGCCTCGCCCACGTCCCGCACGGCGATGGCGCCGCTGGCGCTGAGCCAGCGGGAGAACCGCCGGGCCGCGACCGCCGCGTGCAGCTTCCGCTCCGCCGGGGAAAGCAGGCTGCGGACGACCACCTTGTCGCGGCCGGTCTTCTTCGCCTCGTACATCGCCGCGTCGGCCTCGGCGAGCAGCTTGTCGGCGGCGTCGGGCAGGTCCGTGGGCACCGCCAGGGCGACGCCGAAGCTGGCCGTGGTGTTCACCGCGATGCCGCCCACCGTGCGGCAGGTCCAGGCGACCGCTTCCCGCAGCCGTTCCGCGACCGCCCGGGCGCCGGCCTCGGTCGGCCGGGGGATCAGCACGACGAACTCCTCCCCGCCGAAGCGGGCCGGCACGTCCGTCCGCCGCAACACTTGGGCGAACGCCCCGGCGACGGCCCGCAGCACCCGGTCGCCGACGGCGTGCCCGTAGGTGTCGTTGACCGCCTTGAACCGGTCCACGTCCGCGAAGATCACCCCCACGGTGCTGCCGGTGCGGGAACAGACGGCGACCTCCCGCCGCAACGCGTCCACCAGATACGGCCGGTTGTACAGCCCGGTGAGCGAGTCGCGGAGGCTTTGCTGTTGCAGGTCGCGGTGCTCCGCCTCCAACCTGCGGTGGCGGTCGGCGAGGGCGTCGGCCTCGGCGGAGCGCCGCGTCGCCAGTTCGGAAAGATGCTCGTTGGCGACCGCCAGCAGGTCCGCCGGGTTGCCCAACTGCCCCAGGTCGACCTCCAACAGCCCGGCGGCGGCGTCGGCCCGCTCGCGGACGTCTTCCAGAAAGACCGTCAGCGCCTTCCCCTTCAGCCCGAACAGCGCGCCGGCGGTCTCCCGCAGACGGCCGAGGGCGGGGCCGGCGTCCGGCCCGCAGAAATGATCGCCCACGGCGCTGGCCAGCGCCGCGGTGCGGACCAGCGGCACCGCCGGGGCCGGCAGCAGGCCCCCGGCGCGGGCCGCCTCCAAGGCCTCCGGCGTCTCGTGGTGGCGGGCGACGGCGAACGCGAGTCGTTCCGGCAGGCCCCAACGCTGGGCCAACTCCCCGCCCACCGCGGCGTGGTCGAACCCCCACTCCGCCCGCTCCCGCGCCGCCGGATCGACTCGGGCCTCCTTCGACGCCGCCCACACGGCGGCGGCCTCCTCCGGAACCGCCTTGAGCAGCGCCAGCGTGCCCAGATCGCACAGCAGCCCGGCGAGGAAGAGGTCGCCCTTGCCGGACAGCTCGCCCTCCCCCGCCCCGCCGGGCAGGTCGCCGGCCAGCTCGGCGGCGGCGGCCTGCACCACGCAGCGGCGCCAGTACGCCCGATAGGCGTCCGCCGTCACCCCCGCCTTCAGCGCGTCGTCGGCCAGGCTGAACGACAGCGCCAGCGAGACGACGCCCCCCGCCCCCAGCAGGGCGACCGCCCGGCTGACGCTGGCGACCTCGCCCCGAAATCCGAAGAAACTGCTGTTCGCGGCCCGCAGCAACCGGGCGGACATCGCCGGGTCGGAGGCGATCAGTTCCGCGATGCGGCCGACGTCCACGTCCGGCTTCCGGGATTCCTCCAGCAACTGCACGGCGACCGCCGGCAGGGTCGGCAGCCCGGGGGAATTCAGCACCGCTTCCAACGTGACTCGACGATCGGCCGGCGAAGCGTCCGGGGCGGCAGATTTCGACACGGGACGAGCGACGTTGGGCGAGGCGGGGGGCACGCTGTCAACTTCGGCCCGGCGGGCCGCCGGCGCGGTTCGGAAGCGCCGACCCGGATCGGAATCCCGCCGCGGGAGGGCGGGAAACCCGGTCATACCGACCGTGCCGTAAAAAGAAGGCCCGTTTCCGCCCGCAAAACGGACCAATCAGTCCGCCCCCAACACCCGGAGGAAACCCCGAGGATGCTATGGGGGATCTCCTGTCTCAATCCCGAGCGTCCCGGCGTGTCGCCCGGACGTTCCTTGGCGACGCGGGAAACGGTCCGGGAAGTCCGGCCGACGGGGCGGAACGGGCGGCCAGGGAGTTGTCCCCGGAACGGCGCCGGACGGGCGGGGCGGCGGTCAGTGAGGCTCGGCCGCGGCCTTGAGCATCTCCGCCAACGCCATTTCCAACCGAGCCAGGCGTTGCCAAGCGTCCCAGGAAACGATGCGGGGCGGCTCGCCGTGAGCGTCTCCGCCGTCGGGCTTCCCGTCCCGGCCGGGAAGCCCGCTGCCGCCGGCGCCCCCCGGCGACCCGCCGTCGCTGGGCGTTTCTTCCGGGGAGAGCGGTTCAGACCGCCGGGGCCGCGAGGCGGCGAGGTCGGGGGCGGCGTTCGGCACGCGATCCGGCAACGGCAGGGAGCGGAAGTCCGCCTCGACGGCCTCCAACAACACCCCGCGGAGCTCCTCATGGGCGAACCCGAGCAGATCGCACAGCTGGGCCTGCTGGGCGAGGTCCAGGTCCTGGGGGACCGGCGGCCGCTCCCCGGGCGGCAGGAACGGCGGGACCCCGGGGACGTCCTCCACCACCTCGCCCCGCCCCGGACCGGGCGCGTTGCCGGCGGTCCGCCCCCGCGTGTCCTCGGGGTTGCCGCCGACGCCCGCCGTTTCGGCGGCGCGGCGTTCCCGGGCGGCGGAGGTCAGTCGATCCAGTTCCTCCCGCCCCCCGTAGGTCAACAGGCAACGCCCCAGCGCGATCTGGTCCCCCGGCCGCAGCACCCGGGCGCTGATCGGCCGCCCGTTGACCCGGGTGCCGTTCGTGCTGTCCAGGTCCGTGAGGATGACCCGCTCGCCGTCCTCCTGCACCTTGGCGTGGAACCGGCTCACCCGTTCGTCGTTCAGACGAACCGTGTTCTCCTCCTCCCGGCCGATGGAGACCGGCGTGGGCAGATCCCGGAAGGTGGTGCCCCGCTCCAACCCCTCCAACACCTGTAGGGTGATCCGGGCCATGGGGATCGGCCGTGTACGACGGGAGGGGGGAAGGAAAAACGGATTGTGTGGACGCACTTGTCCGCTACAAGCGGATTCGGGACGCCAATCGGGTCTACAGCGGCGATCGGGCGCGGCGGCGGGCGGCGAAATGCGTCGTCCGCGGAATCATAGCCCCGTCGCTCCGGGGGGGGACCGTTCAAAGACGACGTACCCCGGGGCGACGAACCCGCAGCGGCCGTAAACCGCGTGGGCGGCATGATTCTCACGCTCCGCGTACAGCCGCAACCCCACGGCCCCGGCCGCCTCGGCGGCGCCCGCCGCGTGGTCCAGCAATTGCCGGAACGCCCCCCGCCCGCGGCGCTCCGGCCGCACGAAAACGCTTTGGATCCACCAAAACGCGCCGTTCCGCCAGTCGCTCCACTCCCAGGTCACCATCAGGCAGCCGACCGGCGCCCCCCCCGACGCCGGGCGGGCGACGAAGTACCGCCCCTTCGCCGGGTCCGCCAGGACCGCGGCGACGCCCGCCCGCACCGTCGCCGGGTCCAGGCGCTTCCCCTCGGTCTCCTCGGCGAGCCGCAGGTTGAACTCCGCGATCGCCTCCGCGTCGTCGGGGCCGGCGGGCGCGACGACGAACGCCGGGGCCGCGTCGGGGGGGGAGTTCGTCATACCGCCGCCGCCTCGGGCACATCCCCCGCCGCCCACTCCGCGGCGACGCCGGCCGGGCCGCCCGCCGGCGGGGCGAAGGCGACGGCCGCGAGGGAGAGCAGCGGGGCGACGGTCATTCGGCCGGCTCCGCGGCGGTCCCGGTCTCCGTTTCGGTCGGGTCGGCAGTGGCGGGCTCCGCCAGCCGCAGGTCCGACAGAACGGTCCAGGGCTGTTCCGTGAAGGCGGCGCGCAAGTCCGCCAACAGGGTTTCGATCTGCCGGTGCACGGCCTGCGTCTGCCGGACGGTCAGCACGCCGTTGAAGAACGACATGGCCCCACCCTCGCCGTCGATCTCCTCCCAACCGCCCCCCTGATCGATCCCGCCGGTGACGGTTTGGATGAGGTGGATGAGCGGCTGTTCGGCGGAGACGGCGGCGTCGAGCGTTGAGGCGTTTCCGTTCGTCCCGGCGGCCAGGGCGGAACCCTCGTCGACCCGATTGACCACCGGGAGCGGGCCGAATTGCCCGCCGGTCGGCCCTTGTGCGGATTCGATCCGGGTTGGGACCGGGTCCCAGTGGTACGCCGCCCCGGCGGCCGCTAGCAGGTCTCGCACTGGGTAGACGCGGGTGACGAGCGTTTCATCCGCGTAATCCTGCGTGGTGATGCGGAGGACGCCGCCGTCGTTCAGGTAGGTCAGCGGGACGTCGTTGACCAGAATCAGCGCCTCCTCCACCGCTGTCCGCACCGGGAACCGCCCGGCGGGCAGACGCAGCCCGTCCGCCAGCGACAGGTCCCGCAGATCGACGCCCTCCAGATCCAGCCGCGGCGTGTCCGGCAGGACGGTCTGGTCGGGCAGCAGGATCGACAGGGCGTCCGGGAGGCTGGTCTCGGGGCGAATGTCCACCGCCTCCGCCGGCGGGGCGTCGAGGGCGGCCTCCAACTCCGCCGCCGCCCGCCGCTCCAGGGCGAGCCCCGTCAGCGGGGCGTTCTCACCGGGAACGGCCGGCGGGGCCAGCAGGCAAACCAGCAGCAGCGGGGCGGCGGACATCAGGCGGGCGGGAACCTGGGAAGGAAACGACGGCCGGGTTCAGCCGAACGGACTCACCGCCGGCCGGCGCGGTCCCGCCACTTCTCGGGGCGGGCCTTTACGTACAGGTCGAGGAAGCCTTTGCCGTCCGGCCGGGCAAGGCCCTGGAACAGCTTCTCGCCCAACGGCGGCCGCAGCAGGGAGGTGCCCCGCAGCGGCACGCCGGGCACCGGGGCCAGCACCACGCGGGTCGCCTTCTCCCCGCCGAGGCGTTCGTAGAGGTCCTCGGCGGCGCCGTCGTCCCGCTGGTCCTCGGAGCCGTAGAGCATCAGGAAGGCGATGTCGGCGCTGTCGTCCGCCAACTGCCGCAACACCTTGCCGGGGTTCAGGCCGGGCACGGAGGCTTCCGGCGAGAGCAGGGCGACGGCCCGCACGTCCTGTCCGGTGGGGGTGCGGAACGCCGGGTCCGGGGCGTCGACGAGGGGCTTCTTCAACCAGTCGGCGTAAGTGAACAGCAGGGCCGCGGGGGCGGCGTCCTCCGCCGCCACGATCCCCAGCTTGCGGACGTTCAGCTGTTTTTGCTGGTGCAACTGGACGGCGAGGGCCTTCACCGCCTCCAGATCGAACCGCACCACGCCGCGGTAGTCGGCGGAGCGCATCTCCTCGCCGGTCTCGGTGCGACCGTTCAGAGAGGCTTCGCCGTGCTTGCGGAGGTCCGGGGCGAGGACGGCGTAGCCCATCTTCTCCAAGTGCTCGGCGAGGGACTGCCAGTTCTTGCGGTTGCCCTTCTCGCCGTGCAGCAGGAGGACGACGGGGGTCTCCTCGCCGGCGCCGGCGGGGAGGTAGACCTCCACCGGCAGCGTCCAGCCGTCGGGGGTGACGACGGTTTCGGTGCGGACGGCGGCCTCGGCCGGGGCGGCCGCCAGCAAGGCCGCGGCGAGGGCGAGCCCCGCGGCGGCGAGCCGGCGGGAGGGAAGCGGGGGGGCGAGGCTCATCGCGACGATCTCCGGCGGGGGCAACAGGGCTCGGACGGGCTCCTGCATCGTACGGGCCGGCGCGAAGCCGGCACAACGGGCGCGGGCACGGCGCCCCCTCCCCCGACGCCCCCGCAGGCCGCCCGCCCGCAGAGTTTTCGCACGCCGTGCAACGGGCCGGGGCGGCGGTCGGGCGACGAGGAACCGAACCGTCCGCCTCGGACCGCTTCAGTTCGAAGGATCGCATGCGGTTTCGCGGGGGTTCGAGGTTCTCCGGCCTCGCGAAACCGCAAGCGGTCGCCCAAACGCCTCCCTCGCCCCGCCGTTCAGGCGCGAGCCCCCAGCGCCGCGGCGACGCGGCCGATGGCGGCGTCTTCGGCCTCGCTGACCTGGGGGCCGACGTCGTACAGGCCGCCGGCGGCCTCGGCGATCTGCCGGGCGAACGCGACCACGTCCGCGACGAACCGCTCGCGCTCCTCCGCGTCTTCCCCGGACAGCGCCGCCCGCACCGAGCGCCACGCGGCGTCGGCCTCGCCGCCCAGCACGGCTTCGCCGGCCGCGGCGGTCGCGGCGTCCAGCGTGGCGGCGTCCGACGACAACCGCTCCAGCGCGCCGGCGAACAGGGCGCCGCACTCCCCGCAGGCCTTCATCTGCTGGCGGAACTGATCGATCTCCGCGGCGTCCAACGAGCCGTCCGCCGTCGCCACGGTGAAGAAGGCCAACGCGGGGGCGACCGCGAGCGGGTCGGACGTGAGGGGGTCGGCGGCGCTCATCCCGTCACCTTCCCCGCCCCGCTTCGCAGAGGCAAGTCGGGGAAGTGAGCCGCCGGGCGCGACGGGTGTGGAGTATTGAGTAGAGGAGTCGGGAGAACGGAGCAGCCCCTCACTGAACTCCGCTCACTCAAACCCGCCGCACTCCCGCCGGCTCCGGGCCGCCGGCGAGCCAGTCGTAGAGGGCGCCGAACCGGCGGGCGATCACGGGCCAGGCGAACTCCGCCTCCGCCAGCGCCCGGGCGGCGGCCCCGCGGGCGGAGCGGGCGGCGTCGCGTTCCGTCACCAGTTCCGCCAGCCCGGTGCGCACTGACGCGGCGGTCGGCTCGACCCGCAACGCCCCGCCGCGGTCGAAGCCCTCCGGCAGGTTGCAGGCGTCGGTCAGCACGGTCGGCAGGCCGTAGGCCCAGGCTTCCAGCACCGCCACCGGCATGCCCTCGCTGTGGGAGGGCAGGACGAAGGCGCTCGCCGCCGCCAGCGCCGCGGCCTTCCGATCGCCGAACGCCGGGCCGTAGAAGCCCAGGGCACCGGCGTCGCCGGTCGGTCGCCCGTCCAACCCGCAGAGGCCCGCGGCGGCGGCCCGGCCCTTCAACTCCTCCGCGTGGCCGCCGTCGTCCCAACCGAGAACCGCCACGTGCCAATCCCGGGCGGCCGGTTCGCTTCTCAACAACTCCGCCCAAGCGTCGATCAGCAGGTCGAGCCCCTTTTTCGGATGCAGCCGACCGAGAAACAGCAGGACCCGCCGGCCGCCGACCGCGGCGCGCACGGCTTCGTCCTCCCCCCACGGCGGGGGGACGTTCGGGCGGGGGGCGTCCAGCGAGACGCCGTTGGGAATCACGAGGATCGGGGCCGTCACGCCGTAGGCGCGGGCGGCGTCGGCCTCGGCGTCGGCGAGGGCGTGCAGGCAACCGGCGCCGGCGAGATGGGCCCGCTCCGCCGCCCACCAGGCTAACTGCTTCTTCGCCCGGCTCCGCCGCACCGCCCACGGATCGAGCATCCCGTGCGGGGAGACGACCCACTGTCGCCCGCTCCGCCGCCCCCAAGCCACCGTCGCCTTGGAACTGTGGTGCCAGAGCCCGTGCGAATGCACCACGTCCGGGGTCAACTCGCCCAGCCGGCGGTCCAATCCCGGCGCGTAGCCCCAGGTGTCGTGGGCGAACCGCGGCCCCCGCGGGGCGAAGGCCTCCCCGGCCAGCGGTCGGTCCCCGACCCGCCCCGCGGCGGCGGCGTCCTCTTCGAAATGTTCGTCCCGCACGCTGAGGACGTGCGGCGAACGACCGATCGCCGACAGGGCCCGGGCGAGGTCGAGGATCACCGACGCCAGCCCCCCGCCGGCCCGGCTGACCGACCGCGTGACCATCGCCACCCGCGGCGACGCGGCGTCCTCGACGACATCGGCGACGGCGGGCGAGGCCGCGGAGTTCACGCGGCGATTCGAGGCTTCAACACGCCAGCTGGATTTCCGCCGACGATCATGCCGGGCGGCACGTCCTTCGTGACCACTGATCCCGCCGCCACCACCGCCCCGGCGCCGATCGTCACTCCCGGCAGCAGCACGGCCTTCGCCCCAACCCACGCTTGGTCCTCAATCGTGATCGGCTCGACGAAGAGGTCGAAGCTCGGCCGGGTGTGGTCGTGCCCGCCGGTGCACAGGTAGGCTCCCTGAGATAGGCAGACATTGTGTCCCAGCCTTACGGGGGCAAGGTTGTCGATCCACACCCCCTCCCCCACCCAGCAGTGGTCGCCGACGACGAGGTTCCGCGGGTCCTTGATCCGGACGTTCGGCTTCATCACCAACCCCGCCCCGATCTTCGCCCCGAACGCCCGCAAAATCCGCGATTTGGGCCGATAGAACGGAAACCAGGCGCTGTCGACTACCAGCGAGCCGACCGGCCACCAGAGCATCCACCAGAGCAGCCCGGGACGCTTTTGCTCCTCCGGCCGCCGGAAGGCGACAAGGTCCTGCACGACGCCGACGTCAACGGCGTCCGCGGAGACGACGCGGAACTCCGGAGACGATTTGATGGGCGAGAGTTGAGGCGCGGACACGAAAACGGACCGGGGCAAGGCGGGGCGGCCCCCGATCGGGGCGAACAGTACGGACATACTACTCCACACCCGGTTCCGTCTAGAGCGTCGCCCGGGGAGCGGCGCCGAACGGTCCGTCGCCGCGCGAATGTTCCGCCGCCCGGTGCAGCGTTTGCGCGCCCGTTTCCCCCGTCGCGGGGTTCATCGGTATCCTCCTCGGCGTTCGCCCGCCGACTGCTTTGGGAACCTTCCGATGTCCGACGCCAAACCCGCCTCCGTCTCCGATCAGGCCGACTTCGATCCGCCGCAGGACGAACGCGACGGCGCCGCGGCGGGCGCCGAGGCCGGAGGCGGCGGGAACATCGAGTCCCACCTCAACGAGGCCCGCACCTTCCCCCCGCCGGAGGCCTTCTCGCAGTCGGCCCACATCAAGAGCGAGGAGGAGTACCGGCAACTCTGGACCCGGGCGAAGGACGACCCGGAGGGCTTCTGGGGCGAACAGGCCCTCGAACTGCTCACCTGGGACACCGACTTCGCCGCCGTCAAACGGGGCGAGATGCCGGAGACGGAGTGGTTCGTCGGCGGCAAATTGAACGCCTCCGTGCAGTGCCTGGACCGGCACCTGGACGGCCCCCGCAAAAATAAGGCCGCGATCGTCTGGGAGGGCGAGCCCGGCGACGTGCGGACGCTGACCTACCTCCAACTGCACCGGGAGGTGTGCAAGTTCGCCAACGTCCTGCGGGGCCTGGGCGTGGAGTCCGGCGACCGGGTCACGCTGTATATGCCGATGGTCCCCGAACTGGCGATCGCCATGCTGGCCTGCGCCCGGATCGGGGCGGTGCACAGCATCATCTTCGGCGGCTTCAGCGCCGACGCCGTCGCCGACCGCAACAACGACGCCGGCGCGAAAGTCATCGTCACCGCCGACGGCGGCTGGCGCCGCGGCAAGGAGATCCCCCTCAAAGCCGCCGTGGACGAGGCCCTCGAGAAGAGCCCCACCGTCAAAAAGTGCGTCGTCGTCCGCCGCACCGGCGGCGACGTCACGATGACCCCGGACCGCGACCTGTGGTGGCATGAATTGATGGCGGACGCCTCCGCCGACTGCCCCGCCGTGCCGGTCGACAGCGAGCACCCGCTGTTCATCCTGTATACCTCCGGCAGCACCGGCAAACCGAAGGGCGTCCGCCACGGGACCGCCGGCTACCTGCTCGGCGCCCAGCTCACGTCGAAATGGGTCTTCGACTTAAAAGAGGAGGACACCTACTGGTGCACCGCGGACATCGGCTGGATCACGGGGCACAGCTATATCGTCTACGGCCCGCTGGCCAACGGCGCAACCTCCGTGATGTACGAGGGCGCCCCCAACTGGCCGGACCCGGGGCGGTTCTGGGAACTGGTCGAAAAGCACCGCGTCAACGTCTTCTACACCGCCCCGACGGCGGTGCGGGCCTTCATCAAATGGGGCGACGAGTGGCCGGCCCAGTACGATCTGAGTTCCCTCCGCCTGCTGGGCAGCGTGGGCGAGCCGATTAATCCCGAAGCGTGGGTGTGGTATCACGAGAAGATCGGCGGCGGCCGCTGCCCGATCGTGGACACCTGGTGGCAGACGGAGACCGGCGGGATCATGATTTCCCCACTGCCCGGCGTGACGCCCACCAAGCCGGGCTCCTGCACGTTCCCCCTGCCCGGCGTGGTGCCGAAGATCGTCAACGAGCAGGGCGAAGAGGTCCCCGACGGCGAGGGCGGCCTGCTGGTGATGACCCAGCCCTGGCCGCACATGCTCCGCACGCTGCACGGCGACCACGAGCGGTTCAAAGACGTCTACTTCGGCAAGTTCCCCGGCATTTATTTCGCCGGCGACGGCGCCCGCAAGGACAAAGACGGCTATTACTGGGTGCTGGGCCGGGTGGACGACGTGATCAACGTCTCCGGCCACCGCCTGAGCACGATGGAGGTGGAAAGCGCCCTGGTCTCCCACGACGCCGTCGCCGAGGCCGCCGTGGTGGGCTTCCCGCACGATTTGAAGGGCGAGGGCATCTGCTGCTTCGTCACCCCCAAGGGCGAGCCGGACGACCCGGAGGCCCTGCAACAGGAACTCACGCAGCACGTCCGCGGCCAGATCGGCGCGTTGGCGACCCCGGACCAGATCCGCTTCGCCGCCGCCCTCCCCAAAACCCGCAGCGGCAAGATCATGCGGCGCCTCCTCCGCGACATCGCCGCCGGCCGCGAGACGACCGGCGACACCAGCACGCTGGAGGACTACACCGCTGTGGCGAGCCTGCGGCAGGAGGCGAGTTGAGTACCTGAAGGATACAAACCTGAAGCGTGCGAACCTTTAGGGGCTTGTGGGGGTCGTTGCTCATATTCGGTCGAGACCTGCGCAGCACCAGTCAATATCCCTCCTGCGAGCCGTCGATCGGCTGTGAACAGAGACCCGCTCTACATATTCATCGACGACACTTCGCTTGCTGATGGCTCCGGCTTCGTCCAAGCGGCTGTCCCAATACTGAAGTCGAGCTATGTGGAGCACGTCGCACCGGCTGCCCGACGCCTGCTGGGTTCGTCGAAAGAGTTCAAGGCGTCAAAAATCAAGTTCAACAACGTCAGTCGGTACGCAGGGTTTGTTGACACCTGGAAACCCTATTCAGCAGCCCTGCGAACGCCGCACGGAATCGGCCCTGTAGTCACCGCTGGCCCGGCGGATGCTTACAAAGAGGAGAACCTTGCGGAGGTTCGAAGTTTTTTGGCCAACGTCGTCAACACGACGCTGGGAGTTCGTGGCCAAGATGTCGACTCAGTCCTACTCGAGTTTACCCGCGTTGCTGCCTGGCTATCCCAGCATGGTGGCGCCATCGTGCCGAAGCCAATCCCCAATGGCGTTGTAGTAGTTGTCGACGAGAGATATCGACAAGCCGCATCGTCTGACGCGGCAAGACTGCTTTACAACCCACGCTTTGGCATAAGGGAAGGGACTCTATCAGAGGCTCTGCGTACGGCCGCAAATATGCTGTTGCCCGAATGCGGTTCAGGATCGATTCTGTCAGAGGTGATTGCTTTTCGCTTCGTGGAGTCCACGAAGTCTTTTGGTGTTCAGGCGGCGGACTTGCTGGCGAATCTGACCTACGCAAGAATCCGGCATCAGTTAGGAGCAACCTCGCCCTCCATCGACAACCGGATTGCTGTATATAACAGGCAGTTTGAAGACTTTGCCATTAGCAACGAACTCCTGGAGAATATGTACCTCACCCGAGGGAAGGACGGCCAACAACATGCCGGCATTCGCTCCGGCGTCAAAGGGGCCCGCTGGTGCTACGGCGGAGGACCTGTCACGAGGTCGGCCGATTCTTGATCTGGCAGGTCACCCGGCGAAGTTGACGGTCTCTTTAAAACTTCCGCGCCCAGACCAGCGCTCCCTGCATGATCATTTCGATCGAGACGGTGCCGACGTAGAGCGCCGTGATGCGGCCGGCGACTTCGATGTAGCGCTGAATTAAGGCCTCGTTGCGGGGGCGGACGTAGTCGTGGGCGGCCTTCAGCAGCACGATGGTCATGACGCACAGCGTCACGCCCAGCAGCACGATCGCGCAGGCCACGAAGCCGTTGTGCCGCTGGCCGACGACCACGCTGGCGCTGACCGTGCCCGGGCCGATCAGCACCGGCATCGCGATCGCCCCGGCGAGCTCCTTCGCGTCTCCGCGGAGCATCTCGATCGCCGCGGGGCCCTGAAAGAGAAACTGCAACCCGATCAACAGGAACACGACCCCGCCGAAGATCTGAAACGACGCGAACTCCGCCTGAATCACCGTCGAAAAGATCGCGTCGCCCAGCAGAGCGAAGGCGCAGAACACGGCCCCCGCGATCCCGCCCGCCCGGGTCAGCACCCGGCGGAACCGGTCCCGGTCGACTTTGTGAATCACGTCGACCAGATAAATCACGATCATGAACGGATTCAGCAGCGTGACGAACAGGGCTGCGGACAGGAAGGCTCCGGGCATGCGACGCGGGCTGACGTTCAGGTCGTGGGGCGGGACGCGACTGCGGCGTCCGGGGAAAGGTCGAATTGCGCGGCCGGGCGGTCCGGCGACGTCAGTCGTCGTGCATGTCCATCCGGGCGTGGGCCCAGGCGATTAATAGCACGCCGGCGAAGACGATGCCGAAGCCCAGCAGGTGGACCCACCGGAACGTCTCGTTCAGCAGCACGTAGGACAGGACCAGGGCGCTGACCGGCATCACGCCCATAAACCCGGCGGCGATGCTGCCGGGCACCTTTTTGACGCCGGCGTACCACAGCGCCGAGCCCAGCGCGAGGGTGCCGGCGCCCCACCAGGCCAACCCGGCCCACTGCCGCCAAGAGGGGGCGGCCCAGTCGAAGGAGACGCCCTGCCAGAGGGCGAAGGGCAGGAACAGCGCCGCGGCGGCCGCCGCCGAGAGCGTCGCCAGCGTGACCGGGGTGAGGGCGTCGCTGCCGACCCGGCCCAGCAGGGTGTAGGTCGCCTCGCAACAGACGGCGATCAGAATTAATCCGCCGCCCAGCAGTATGCCGTTCATCCAGCCGCCGTTCCCCCCGCCGCCGCCGGATTCGCCCCCGCCGTCGGCGCCGCCGGCGAGGTGCAACGTGGCCACGCCGACGACCGCACAGATCACCGCGGCGATCTTCCGCCAGCCGAGGTGATTGCCGAGGAACAGCCAGGCGCCCACGGCGGTGATCGCCGGGGTCGTGCTCATCACGATGCTGCCGGTCACCCCGCTGACCCGCTGCATGCCGTAGAGCATCGCCAGGGAGAAGGCGACCATCCCGATGACGGCGACCCCGGCGACGACCGCCCAGTCTTTTTTCGTCAGGGCTTTGAAATCCGGCCGCTCCCGGAGAAACAGAACCGGGGCGAGCACGGCGGCGCCCAGCAGCATCCGCCCGCCGCTGGCCAGGGCGACGGGGAAGCCCTCGGTGACGATCTTGCTGACCGGCGTGCCGCTGCCGAAGATCGTCATCCCCGCCAACAGTTGCGCCCAGGCGAGCGGCCGGGACTTCGATCGGTCGTCGGGGGCGTCTTCGGTGCGTTGATCGGCCATGGGGGTTCTCCATCGTGGAGGATCGGCGGCGACGGGCCGGCCGTCGCGGGTGCGAAGCCGGGCCGGCGGGGGGGAGAATCCATGAAGCCCGAACCCGAACCGCCCGCCGCGGCTCCGCCGGTCGTCCCCGTTCGCCCTCGTCCGCCCCGTCCCCGCAGGTCCGTATGACGCCCACGCCGTTGCCCCGCAAATCCTCCGTCGCCGAAATCCGCGCCCGCTTTGACGGGGAGGTGGAACGCTTCTCGCAACTGGAGACGGGCCAGGTCGCGACCGTGGACGCCCCGCTGGCGATGGAGCTGATCACGCGGGCGGCGGTCGCCTGCACGACGCCGATCCGCCGCGTGCTGGACCTCGGCTGCGGAGCCGGGAACAACACGTTGAAGCTGCGGGAGGCGACCGGGCGGGACTTCGACGCGGATCTGCTGGACCTCAGCGAGCCGATGGTCGCCGCGGCCCAGCGGCGGGTGTCCGCTGCGAACGGCAGGGCCGTGCGGCCGCTGGTCGGGGACTTTCGGAAGGTGAGCTTGGAAGAGGGCGCCTACGACGTGATTCTCGCCGCCGCGGTCCTGCATCACCTGCGGGACGACGCCGACTGGCGGGCCGCGTTCGAGAAGCTGCACCGCATTCTGCGGCCGGGCGGGAGCGTGTGGGTTACGGACCTCGTCTCCCACGAGACGCCCGGCGTGCAGGCCCTCATGCAGGCCCGGTACGGCGAGTACCTGGAGCGGCTCGACGGGCCGGCGTACCGCGATCGGGTGTTCGATTATATCGACCGGGAGGACTCCCCCCGGCCGGTCACGTTCCAACTGGAACTCTTGCGAGAGGTCGGCTTCGCCCGCACGGAGCTGCTGCATAAAAATACCTGCTTCGCCGCGTTCGGGGCGCTCAAGGCGCCCGCCGAACCGTCTTCAACGTGAGACTCCCATGCACAGCGCCGTCGTCGCCGCCTCCCTGCTCACGTCCGCCGTCGGCGTTCCGAACGACTCCGCGGACGCCCCCGTGGCGATCGGGCTGATCGGAGACTCCACCGTGGCGGACACCTACGGCTGGGGCCCGGCGTTCGCGGAGCGGTTCGACGACCGAACGACCGTGCTGAACTTCGCCCGCAACGGCGCCCGGCTGGACACGCTCTCAAAACGGCTGGACGAACTGCTGGAAAAATCCCCGGATTACGTGTTGATTCAATTCGGCCACAACGACCAGAAGAAATACGGCGTGGAGACCTACAAAAAGAATCTGACGGACTACGTCCGCCGGGCGAAGGCGGCCGGGGCCCGGCCGATCGTGCTCAGCTCCGTGACCCGCCGGAACTTCGGGCCGGACGGCAAGATTCTCCCCCGCACTGAAGGAGTGCACGGCGGCCTGCCGGCGTTCGCCGCGGCGGCCGGGGAGGTCGCCCGGCGGGAGACCGTGCCGTTTATCGACGTCTATCGAATCAGCGTCGAACATCACAACCGCCTCGGGCCGGAGGCGTCCGCGGCGTACGACTTCGCCGACGACGACCAGACCCACTTCAGCCCCGCGGGGGCCGCGGCGACCGCGGACCTGATCGTCGACGAGTTGAAAGTCGCCCGGCCCGAACTCGCCCCGCGGTTGCGGCGCCCGTCCGTCGACTGACCGTCCCCGGGCCGGCCGCGTGGCGGCGCCGGCGGGGCGGGACGTACGATGCAGTCCGGAAATTTCGCGTCCTGACCATGTCCTAGCACCCATGTCCCGTCCGACGTCCGCCGCCGAAATCACCCGCCGGACCGCGTTGGGCACGCTGGCCGGCGCCGCGGCCGGCGCCGCGCTGCCGGCGACGGGTCGGGCGGCGAGACCGGCGGCGGGCGGGGCGGCGGGGCCGACCGTGACCGTCGACCCGGCGCCGACGCACGCCCTGTCGCCGCACCTCTATATGCAGTTCATGGAGCCGCTGGGGACGAACGACAGCTCCGTCGAAGCCTCTTGGGATCACCTCAACGACCGCTGGCGGCCGGACCTGGTCGAGGCGACGAAGGCTCTCGCCCCGGGGATGATGCGGTGGGGCGGCATCTTCTGCGACTACTACCGCTGGCGGGAGGGCGTCGGCCCGCGGTCCGGCCGCGTGCCGATGCACAACCTGCTGTGGGGCGGGATCGAATCGAATCAGGTCGGGACGGCGGAGTTCGTTGACTTCTCCCGGCAGGTCGGCGCCGACCCGCTGATCTGCGTGAACTTCGAGTCCGACGGCCGCGAGCGGTTCATGCGGGCCAAGGGCTCGATCCGGACCGCCGGCCCCGCGGAGGCCGCCGACTGGGTCGCCTACTGCAACGCCCCGCGGCACCCCGAACGCCTCGCCCACGGCGCCGCGGAGCCGTACGGGGTGACGTACTGGCAGATCGGCAACGAGACCTCCTACGACCGGCGGGGGTTCGACCTGGAAACGGCGGCCCGGAAGACGGCGGAGTTCGCCGACGCGATGCGGACCGCCGACCCGTCGATCCGGCTGATCGGCTGGGGCGACAGCGGGTGGGCCCCGCGGATGGCGGAGGTCGCCGGGGACCGGCTGGACTACCTCGCCTTCCACCAAATGTTCGACCCGGACGACCCCGACGAGCCGACGCTGCGGGGCGAACTCTACCGCCGCGACCCCGCCGCCACGTGGGAGGTGCTGATGAGGGCGTGGGAATTAAACGACCGGAAGATTCGCGAGGTCCGGGAGCAGACCCCCGACGGCCTGCCGTTGGCGATGACGGAGTGCCACTTCGCGATCCCCGGCAACAACCGCAACGACGTGCTGCGGACCTGGGCGGCGGGGGTCTCGTACGCCCGGATCCTCAACAACCACCAGCGGCACGGAGACGTGTTAAAAATCGCCACCGCCGCGGACTTCGCCGGCACGCGGTGGACGGTGAACGCCGTCCTCATGGGCACGCACCCGGACCGGACGTTCCTCATGCCGGTGGCGCTGGTGATGAAGCAGTTCCGGGCCTATCTCGGCGAGCGGGCCGTCCGCGTCGCCGCAGCGCCGGACGGGCTGGACGTCGTCGCCAGCCGGACCGGCGACACGTTCTATCTGAATTTCGTGAACGTTCGCCGCGACCGACCGGCGACGACAAACCTGGCGATCGAGGGCCGCACGGTCCTCTCGGCGAAGGGCGAACTGCTGGCGGACGACCCGACGACCGAAATCTCATCGCTGAACTGCCGCGAAGTGATGCAAACCCGGGCGGTCGCGTTCGACCCCGGCGCGGCCGTCGAGGTCCCGGCCGCGGGCGTGATGTCCCTCGCCTTGGAGACGGCCCCGGCCTGACCCGCCGTCGGCGTCGCCCGGACCCTAATTCCGTTCGCGGATCGCCTCGACCAGTTCCTCCTTCGACATCTTGCTGCGGCCGTCGATGTGAAGCTCCTGGGCGCGGTTGTAGAGCTCGTCCTTGGTGCGATCCTCCAGCGACGTGTTCGGGTTGCCGGTGCCCTGCGTGGATTTGTTGGGCGTGCGGCCCTCCTTGCGGCGGCGTTTATTGACTGTGCGGCCGGCGATCTCCTCGGCGCGGTCCTCGGAGCGTCCTTTGTCCAGTTCGCTCTCTTTGACGTGGTCGTACATCCGTTCGTCTTTGTCGGTCCAGGCGGAGGGCATGGCGGAACCTTTCGATCGGGAAATTGAAGACCGCCCATCTTAAACGGCGTCCGCGGCCCGTCTGCGGGGGCGAGAAGGAGCGACGGGTGGGCGAATTTCCTGTGATCGCCGGCGGTCGCTCCCGTCGCGGTCGCCCCCGTCGCGGTCGCTTCGGCGGGGAGCGGGCTCGGGGGGCGGAGCGTGTCCCGCGTTCCCCCTGCCCCAGCGTCGCCGTGCCCGCTCAACCCTCCCCCGCCGAACGCCCTACGACCGAATTACCGACGGATGTGGAACACGAACCCGCCTGGCCCTCTTGGATGACCACGCTGGGCGCCTGGGCCCTGCATCCCCGCACGATCCGGGCGCTGCTGGGCACCGGCGGCGGGCTGGTGATCGCCGGGGGGTTGGTCTGGCTCGTCTCGCTGGGGGTGTTCGACGACCCGCGGGTGCTGGCCAGCAGCCTGATCGGCGGGTGCTGCGCGCTGCTGTTCCTCGGCTGGGGGCTCGCCACCCGTACCCGCTACCGCATGGCGGGGCTCGCCGCGGCCGGGCTGGCCTGCGTGACGCTGCCGCTCAACCTCTGGCTGCTTCACGCCCAACACCTCGTCGAGGTGACGGGCGGGCTGTGGGCCTGGGCGGCGGGCTGCGCGGCGCTGCAGGCGGCGACCGTCTGGCTGCTGAAGGACCGCCGCTTCCTGCTGGCCGTGCAGGGCGGCGTGACGCTGACCGCCCTGCTGGCGTTGGGGCAGATGCATCGACTGGACGAACCGCTGTGGGTCGCCGGGACGCTGGCCGTGCTGGGGGTCCTCAGCGTGGAGGGGTTCCGGCTGTTCCCCAAAACGAAGCCGGACGCCGGCGGCCCGGACGGTTCGGCGGACGAACAGCCCTTCGCCCGGGACCCGTTCGCCGTGCCGCTGCTGTGGGGCGGGGCGGCGCTGCTGACCGGCGCCGCGGCGTTCGCGGCGCTGGCGGAGGTCGCCCGGCACGGGGTCGTCTTCCTGCCGCGGCTCCCGCTGGAGCCGGCCGCCCCCCGGCTGATCGCCGCGGCGATCTGGACGGCGATCGCCAACGGGCTGGTCTCCCTGGACGCCCTCGCGGCGGACGTGCGGCGGCGGCGGGACCGGCGGGCCGGCCGCACGCGGGACGAGGGGCTGTTCGGCTGGTGGAGCCTGATCCCGGCGCTCGCCGCCGGCGCCGGGGCGGCGGCGGTGTGGAACGTGCTGGAACACCTCGGCCTGCCGGACCGCTGGGACGCCGCCGTGTACGCCGCCTGCGGCGTCGGCCTGCTGGCGGCGGCCCGGGCGGCGGGCGTGAGCGTGATCGCCGTCGACCGCGGCGCCGGGGCCGCCGACGAGGCCCGCGGCCCCGGGGCGACCGCCCTGCGGTGCGGCACCGTCGTGCTGGCCGGGGCGGAACTGTTCGCCGTCTCCAAAGGCATCGGGGCGCTGTTCAACGGGCCGCTGTGGGCCGACGCTGGGGGACTGGCGGCGGTCGCGGGCCTCGGCCTGTTCGGCGGGTCGCTGCACCCGGTTTCCTGGGCGAAGACGCTGCACCGGACGCTCGCCGCGGTGGCCCTCGGCTTGGCGGGGCTGGCGGCGAACGCCCTGCTGGACGTGCCGCTGGGGCGGAAGCTGGAAGCGGTCGCGGTCGCGCTGGGCGCCGCGATGCTCGCCGCCGCCCACGCCGGCCGGGTGCGGGAACACGTCCGCGACGGCCGGCCGGAGGACCCGTTCCTCACCGCCGCCGCCCGCCGCATGCGGGACGAGGAGCGCGGCGTGGTCACGGTCGGCCTGTGGTTCGGCACGCTGTTCGTCCTCCTGCCGACGGCCGCGGCGGTGTTCGTGATGAAGGCGACCGGCGAAGTCTGGGCGCCGGACGCCTTGGCGCTGGTGGCAGCGGCGGCCTCGCTGCTGATCGTCGGCCTGTCGGCCCGCACGCTGGCGCCGGCGCTGGGCGGTTCGCTCGGGCTGGCCGGGGCGGCGATGCTGATCGTCTGGTCCGTCGTGCACCGGGCGGAGGTCACGCTGGGCGTCGGCCTGACCGCCGGCGGGGCGACGCTGTTCGTGCTGGGGCTGATCCTCAGCGTGCTGCGGGACCGGCTGTCGGCCCGCCTCGCCAGCCTGCCCCGCCGGCTCGCCGAGCGCGAGGGCTGGTTCGCGGTGCTGGACTGCGGTGAAGCGGCCGGAATCGGGTGCGGCGGCCGGAATCGGGTGCGGCGGCCGGAACCGGGTGAGCCGGAATGTGGAACGATGAATGTCGAATGACGAAACGGGTATGCTGCGTTTCGTCATTCGACATTCTTCATCCGTCATTCCCCCGCCCCGGCCGCGATGACCGACGACGCCTCGTCCGCGGACGACTTCGAACGCTTCCGCGGCTACCTGCGGCACCTCGCCCGGACGGGGCTGCACGGGAAGTTGAAGACGCGGCTGGACGCCTCGGACGTCGTGCAGCAAAGCCTGCTTCAAGCCCACGAGGCCCGGGACCAGTTCCGCGGGGAGACCGACGCCGAACGCTGCGCCTGGCTGCGGCAGATCCTCGCCCGGGTCATCACCCACGCCGCCCGCGACCACACCCGGGAGAAGCGGGACGTGCGGCGGGACCGCAGCACGGAAGAGAAGCTGGCCGCCGATTCCCTGCGGCTGGGCGGGCTGTTGGAGGCGGACGTGAGTTCCCCCAGCCACGGCGCCGCCCGGCACGAGCGGGCCGTGCGGCTGGCCGCGGCGCTGGAGTCGCTGCCGGAGGACCAGCGGGAGGCCGTCACCCGCCACTACCTCGACGGTGAAAGCCCCGCGGAGATCGCCGCCGCGATGAACCGCACCGGCCCCAGCGTCGCCGGCCTGTTGCGGCGGGGGTTGCAGGGATTAAGAGCGACGCTGCCGGACGTGGGCTGAGGCGGTCTGAAACGCTGTCTTCCACCAACCCGAAGCGTCAGCGAGGGCTCCCGGTTGGCCCTCGCTGACGCTTCGGGGT
>NZ_JBINJD010000089.1:0-20913 GCF_043951915.1 Alienimonas sp. DA493
TCGACGGAGAGGGGGACGGAGAGGGACGGGGCGGTTCCGCCCGCGAGTTCGGCGTACGACAGGCCCGCCCCGCCGTTGTAAAGCTGCGTCCGTTCGTCTGCGGTGAACGGACGGTCCCAAACCCCCAGCAGGTCGAGCCGACCGTCGTACGGCTCCGTGTCTCTGCGCTGGCCGACGTAGAGAGGCGTCGTGCTGCGGTTCGGCGTGCCGGCCGCGTGCGTGGCGGTCGCGGGCGTCCCCCCGTTGACCGAAATCCGCACGGTGGCCGTCCCCGCGTCGTATTCCGCCAGGATGTGCTTCCAAGAGCCGGCGGCCCCCATCGACACGGATGCCGCCGTGTTGCCCCACGACCCGAAGACGTAGAGATAGATACTCGTACCGAACCCGAGTAGGCCCCACTCCCGGAGGCCGCCCCCGCGAATCCCGTCTTTGTCGACCGGCGCCCAGGTCGACGGGTAGGTGTCCGGTCGTAGCCAGACGGAGATGCCGAGCCCGTCCGCTCCGGTCTGGAACGCAGTCGCATCGCCTTCCAGTCGGCCGGCCCCGCAGTCCACAGCGTCGCCCCGCAACCCGGCCGCGGACGGCATGGTCCCGGTTTCCGCCAAGTCCCAGGAGGCGTGCGCGTCCGCCCGCGTGCCGGACGCTTCGTCCATTCCGTAGTAGGCGATCAGCCCGTCAGTGAGCGCCATCAGCTACCGCCCCCCGCCGGCAGGGCCAGCGCCTTGAGTGCGGCGTCCGCGTCTTCGGCCGTCGCCGCGGCGTTCAGGGCGTCGAGGGCGTCGCCGGAGTAGAGCCGCAGCCGCTCGGCGGCGATCTTGGCGGCGACGGTCTCGGGAGTCTCCGCCTCCGGCAGCGCGAGGGCGAGGAAGGCGTCGGCGTCCGCCTGCGTCAACGGCAGGTTCGCATTGTCGACGAACGCCTGAATGTTCGCCCGCATGTCGGCGTCGCCGAAGTTGACGCCGGACGGTCCCCGCCAGTCCAGCAGCGCGTTCTCGGCGTTAGGGTCGGCGTCGGCGGCCAGTTTCGCGGAGGCGGTCAGCCGTTGGGACGCCCCGGCGGCGTCGGCGTAACCGGCGTCCCGCAGGGCCTTCACCGCGCCGTCCCACCGCAGCCATGTCGGCCGCGGCTCCCGGGCCGCGTTCGCGGCGTCGGCGATCTGCTGGTCGGTCTGCCCGTCGATGCGGGCCTGTAGCATTGCGGCGGGGGTCATCGGGCGGACTCCGGGGGTTGAACGCGGGAGACGCGACGCGCCCCCCGACGCAGGGATTCGCGGACGGCCACGGCGGACCCGCGGGCGTCGGTCAGAAGCCGGGCGATCAGGCGGGCCACGACCCACTCGATCAGGGCCGACAGCAGCCACGCGGCGATCGGGGACAGGCCGGAGCGGACCTCGGCGACCAGCGCGTCCCGCAGGCGGGCGGCGTCCCCGGAGGCGGAACCCAGCGGCGGCAGGCGGGCGGGCTCCCGGTGCAGGGCCGACAGGGCGGAGGCGGCGATCCGGCGGGCGTTCCGGCGGCGGCGGTCGCGGCGGAAGCGGGTCAGGACGTTCGGGCGACGGGCCGGCGGGGCGGCCTCGTCGGCGACGGACCACGCGAGGGCGGCGCTGGCGGCGGGGAGACTCATTGCCGCGCACCCCCGATCTGCCCCGCCCCGCAGCCGGGACGGTGGGCGTAGACGCGGTCCCGGTCGTCCGCGGGGAACAGGAACGGGCAGAGAATCAGGAACAGGGTCGTCACCGGCAGGCCCTCCCGACGCACCGCGGGGAGACGGCCCGCCCGCGGTACAGAATCACGGGACCGGCGGGGGCGGGCGTCTCACTTCGGGTTTTGACCACCCCCTTTCCAGGTAGGAAGAAAGGAATCCCCCCGCCGGTCCCTTGGCTCGCGCTGACACCCGTGGGTGCCGTTTGCTTCACCTTCTCCAGTTCCTTCGTGATGTCCTCCGGCCCGTAGAACCGGCCGTCCGGCGTGTCCAGACGCGGCACCCGGTACACGCCGTTCTTCGCCGCGGCCTCCGGGTTCAGGTCCACATCCAAGATCCGCACGCCGGCCTTCATCGCCAGCGGCTTGACCTCTTTGCAGGGCAGGCACCACGCATTCGTCCAGAGCGTCAGTTCGCCCGCCAGATAGTGCGGGCGGGCCGGGGCTTCGCGGACGATCGCCGGCTCGCCGATCGCGCCGACGGGGCAATCGCCGTCGCACGGCGGACCCGGCAGGGCGACCGCGAACGGGATCAACAGGACGGGGGCGAGGACGGACGCGCTCACGGGGCGACCTCCACCCAGCGGTTCTCGAACGTACACACGCCGCCCACGCATCCCGTCCTCACCCGTCGGAGTTCCATGCGGGGTTTCGGTCGGGCCGGAACGACCGGGGCGGCGGACGCCGAAGCCGGAGCCGGCGGCGCCGCGGCGGGAACGTCGGGGACCTGCGCCCCGCCCGTCCCCAACCCCTCGGCGATCGCTTCGACTGCGGCCCGGAACCGCTCGACCGTCTCAATCTCCGCCTTGTCGATCGCTTCGTTCAGCGGGGCGAGGAAGCCGCCGTACCAGTCCGTCCGCCGGCTCTCCACGGGGCGATCCGACAGCAACGCGGATTCCCGGGCGGCTTTCGTCAGGGCCTTCGCCTCCGCCAGCGACGGGCTCCCCTCGCCGATCTGCACCGCCGCCTTGGCGTAGGCCGCCCGCAGCAGGTCGCGGCCGATCGGGTCGTTCAACTCGTTCGCCAGCCGGGCCGACAGTTTCGCCAGTTCCGAGAAGTCGCCGGGCGGCGGCGGGTCGGGCTCCGGGGCCGGGGCGTCGCCGATCGTGACGGGCACGACCTGGAACGCCCCGCCGCCGGTGACGATCACCGCGTACGGACCGGCGGGACCTTTGAGTAGATGCTTGCCGCCGCCGACCTCCGCGACCGGGACCGGCTTGAACAGGTCCCCGCCGGCGAACGCCTGCACGCTGTACGGGCCGTCCGCCAGCACGGCGATCAGGGCCGCGGACGACTGCGAAACCTTCGGGTCTTCGCCCGTCAGCACGAACGCGGGCTCGCCGTCGATCTGGACGGTCTCGACCTTGTCCGCCTCGGTCGTCAGCACGACCGCGGGGGAGGCGCTGACGACCAGTTCGGCGGCGGCGACCGCGGGGAGAAACAGGGCGGCGAGGGCGGCGAGGATCGGAGTGCGGGGAAGCATGACTGCGTGCGGGAGAAAAGGCCGGGCGACAGGGCGGGGTTCAGACGTAGTTCAGTTCGCGGGCGGCGAGGCTCTCCACGATCTTGGAAGCGGTCGGGACGCCGACGCCGAACGACGGGTCCTTGCCGGGGGCGCCGCGGTCCTCGCTGTTGGCGACCCAGAACTCACGCCACTGGTCGGTCGTGGCGTACTCGGCGACGCCCTTCCGTCGCATGTCGCCCTTCACCTGGGCGGACGTGCCGGAGACTCCCGGACAAGCCATGCTGGTGCCGGACATATCCACGTAGTTCCCGCGAATCCCGGCGCTGATGATGCTTTGCCCGGGGAAGGCCACGTCCATCGCCCGGCCGCCGCTGCTGAACCCGGCGATCCCGCCGTTGCGGGCGGTTGCCCCCACGCAAATCGCCTCGGGGTAGAGGGCCGGATAACTGATCGTGTCCCGCCGGCCGTTGAAGCCGGCGTTGCCCGCGGCACAGACGACCACACACCCCTTGGAGATCGCGTGTTTGATCGCGTCGTGCGTTTCGCGGCTATAGCCGCCACCGCCGAGGGACAGCGAAATCACCGTGGCGCCGACATCGGCCGACCAGCGGATCGCCGCGGCGATGGCCGACGTGCTGCCGCTGCCCCGGTTCGACAGACACTTGGCGATGACGAGCTTCGCCTTGGGAGCGAAGCCGAGCCCGTTCCGGCCGACGGCCGTCCCGGAACAGTGCGTGCCGTGGCCGTGCCGATCTTCGACGGACTCGCCGCGAATGAAGCTCTCCGCCTCGACGGGCTCCGGCAGGTCGGGGTGCCGGGCATAGCCGGTGTCGCAGATGGCGACCGTCTCACCCTCGCCGTCATAGCCGGCGTCCCAAATCGGGCCGTAGGTCGCCTTTGGGATGTGCCACAGGTCGGGCACAGCGGCGGCCTCGACCTCGCCCCCGATTACCAAGTCGGGAGGCAGCGTGCAGACGCCGGGGCCGGAATCAGCCTCGGGGGCGTTGAAGGTCTGGACCATCGGAGAGCGATTCGGGACGAGTGAGGGGGATGCGGGCGGGAGAGCGTCAGGCGGCCTTCTTCGCCAGCCGCTCGATCAGCTTTTCGAGGACGATCGCCAGCACCGGCAGCAGCCACGCCGGCGGGGCCTGAGCGGTCGCCTCGCCCTCTTTGGGCAGGGCGGATTCGAGCCGGTCGCACAGGGCCGGCAGCGACTCGCCCCGCAGGGCGTCGGGGTCGTGGTCGGCGTCCAGCACGGACACGTCGCCGTCGCCGCGGAAGGCGTTCAGTTTGCCGGCGGCGTACAGGGCGGCGCCGACGGTCTCGCGGCCGACGTAGTCGCCGGAGCGGACGTTAGAAATCACGTCCTGAATCGCGGCGGTGGGAAACTCAGCAGGGGCGAAGTAGCTCATCGGGAGGGCTCGTTGGGGGACGGGGAGGGAGCCGGGTAGACGCCCGGCGAGGGGTGGCGGTCGGCGGCGTCCATGCGGTCCAGCAGGCGCTTCAAGGCCCGCCCGTGGTCGTCCTGCCCGGTTCGCAGGCCGTCCACGTCCCGCCGCAGCACGCTCAAGTGGTCGGTGGTGCGTTCGAGGTTGTCCGCGTTCTTCTCGATGGCGAACTTCATCGCGGTCGTGTTCTCGGCCATCGCCGACAGGGCGACGACGCGGCTGTCCGACTCCTTGTCCGCCCGGTCGCTGGCCTTCTTGACCCACCACATGAAGATGCCCGCGGCCACCACCAGCAGCCCGGTCGGCACCCCGTGATTGAAGGCCCACTCCGCCGTGCTCATCGGGCCTCCCCCGCCGCCCGGTGGAACGACGCCGTATTCTCTTGGATCGTGGCGATATCCGGGTCGGAACTGCGAACCTCCCGCCGCATCGACTTGACCGCCTTCGCCATCCGGTCGGCCTCGCCCCGGGTCGGCCTTCGCCGGACGCCCCACGCCCGAAGCGGATACAGGAACGCCGTGTAGAACAGGCCGTAGATCGTGACCTGCGTCGGCACGCGGTCGGCGACCGTGAACAGCAGGTAGGTCCAGAAGTAGCAGGCGACGCCGAACCCGACCGTCAGCGCGGCGTCGTCGCACACGCCGCGGCGGAACAGCCCCCAGAACGCCAGCACGACCGTGCCGAAAATGAACGGCGGGGCGGCGGCGACGTACGGGTAGGCGTCGTCCATCTACTTGCCCACCCATCGCGTGCCGCAGCCGATGCAAACCGCGCCGCCGGGATAGAACCAGATTTCCCGCCCGCAGTGCGTACCCTTCTCGGGCAAGCCTTGAATCGGCGGGGGAGGCGGGACGGGCACGGGGGAACGCCGAACGTCGCGGCGACCCGTCCTCCGTCCAGAGGTCCGAACCGACAGTGGCGGCCTCCGTCCAGAGGTCCGCTACACACACAGATTAGATTCGTCAACCGCGCGGGTCAACGTGTTATCGGCTCCATCCGACGGAAGACGACGGTGGAGCCTGGCTTGCCGCCCGACCGGGGGCGGGTCTCAACGATCAACGCGGGACCGGGGATCGGCAACGGGCGACCGGGCCGCACGTCGAAGGTCTCCTCCCGGTCCGACCAGCGGAATCCGAACGGGCAGGCGTCCGGCGCGGGGGCGTCGATGGTCGCGGGGGCGTCGGTCACGGCGTCAGCGAGTGAGGTAAATTCCGACAGCGGAAATCAGCAGTCCGCCCGCGACGGCCGCCACCAAGGACCACGCCTCCCTCCTCTGCCACGCAAGAAACTCCTCCCGGCACGCTCGCCGATATTCTTCGTCGGTTTGATTCCGCTCCGGGGGCGGCGGCATGTAGGGAAGTTGGAAACTCATGCCCGCAATTATCGCCCCTCGCCCCCGTCCGCGCTAGAGGGGCTCTCCGATAGATACGCCTCCCGCATCTCAGGAGAGAGCCCACGGGGATCGATCCGGTCGCCAGCGTACGCCCCGCCGCAGACGACCATATATCCGCCGTCCTCCCTCACGCGGGGCTGGCACTCCGGGCAGATGGCCGACTGCCACGCGAACTTCCAATCGGCCGGGAGCGGGTCGGCGTCCGTGGTGCGAAAACAGAACTCGCACACCCACGGGCCGGGTAGAATGCGGACTGGGGAGTCAGCCATTGAAGGTTCTCCGAACGGCACGGGCCAGAGCCCAGAGGAATGCGCCGGCGAACATCACCGGCCAGAGAAGGCACAGAACGATGTAGATGGACGACCACGCCCACTGCGGTAGCCATTCCGATTCTTCATCCTGAGGAGCCAGCATGCCATCGGGGTCGTCTCCGAACGCCACGAACACCGAGATGGCACCACCGATGTAGACCGAGAACAGTAGCCACGGCACTGTGTCGTCCATCGTGTCGCTTTCGTGAGGGAGCCCGCGGCAGGGCGGGCGGAGGGGGTCAGAATCGGTCGCCCAATCGCCCGGGGTCGTCGTGGGCAGGGGGCGGAAACTTCAACCTGCGGACCGTCTCCCGCAGTTCGCCCGCCTCCCGCTCCGCCGCTTCAAGGCGGTCCGAACGGTCCAGTAGGGCGGGCAGAGCGTTGACGGCAGCGGCGACCAACTGGGCCGTGGGCTCGCCCTCGAACATTCCGCGGTTGATGCCAGACATGTCGCCGGCCGCGGAGTTCACATCCCATTCGTCATAGTGACCGCGGTATTCGACCGTCCAAGGCAGAGGCCGGTTGGCGGCGTCCAGCAGTTCCCGCAGCTTGGCGGGGTCGAAGGCGGGGGCGTCAGTCGGCACGGTCGGGCTCCGGGGGAGTGGGGAAGGCGATGCCGTTCCGCCGCAGGTGCGGCACTAGGAAGTCGGGCGGCGGCTCCGAACGGTCCGTCCGCAGCAGGTAGGTCGCGCACGCCAAGTCGGCCGTCAGCTTCAGTCGGTCGCGTGACCGTTGACGGGCTTTCCGGTAGGCGGGCCAGACCGCGGCGAGAAATCGGTCGAGTGAACGTCGAATCATGGTCTACTCCCCCTCCCCGTCGGACGGGGCGGACACACGGCCCGGGACGGTGGGCGGGGAGGACGGGGCGAGCATCGACTTCGGGATATGGCTCACCTGCCTGAATGGTCGGTAGTTCTCCGGCGGGTCGCCATTATCTTCGAGGAAGCGGAGTGCGTCCTTGTACGACGCTCCGCTCCAACCTTCGGCGACGTAGCCGCCATCAGGGCCAACCAGAGCCCAAGTCACCACCTCCACCGTCTCTCCGTCCTCGGGGGCGAACGAGGGGACCGGGTGCGGGCCGTGCCAGCGGGGCGACTGGGTCGAAGCATCCTCTATCTCCGAAACCAAGCGGCCGTCTGCAGACACGAGCGGCAGGTCGCCGGGCTCCAGCTCTTCAGGCTCCCAGAACACATGAGCCGAAAGGGGCAGGTCGTTATCCAGAAGCCACCACAGCCCCGGGGCGTTCGGCTCCGGGTGGAAGTCGGGGGCAGGCATGGCGTTAGTCGGCATCGTCGGTCTCCGGGTTCGGGGGCGGGAGGGGACGGAAGGGGCGTTAGGCGGCGCCGAACTTCTCGGCGTGCTCCAAGTCCCCGGCGTAGGTCTTCGACAGGGCCGACAGGCATTCCGCCATCGTGCCCTTCGCGTCGGACGACCACTGCCAATCCACCCCGCCGGACGGCCGGTGCAACGGGAAGTAGCGATGCAAGCAGCAGTGGTCCGCGTCGGTCGCGGATTCCAGCACCACCTTCACCACTGGGTAAATCGACGGCTCGTCAACGATCGTCGCTCGCGGGATGAGGCCGCCTTCGCACTGGCGGCGGATTGCGGAAAGCGTCATCGGGTCGGTTCGCCTTTCCGGCGTGGGGTGGAGTGGGAGGGGCGAGGGTCAGTTGTGCAGGGCGAACCAGCGGGAGTCCGTCGGCGGCGGCTGGCAGGTCCGCTCCAACGACTCGGGGTCCACGCGGCTGTTGTACTGGGCGACAGCCTTGGTCAGTTCGCGGACGAACGCGCAGGCTTCGTCCTCCGGGTCGGCCGCGAAGCCCTCGAAATCCCAGTAGTCGCAGCCGGAAACGTTCGCCATCCACGCCCCGGCGAGGTTCACGGCGGTGGGACACTCAATCTCCGTGGACGACAGGAACCCCGACGGTTGCACGGCGAGTTTCACGCCGAACCCGTCGCCCCGGGGCACCAGCACCGTCGGCTCCATGTCGCTGCCCGGGCCGGGCTGGCACGTCTCGCCGCTGGGGAGCCGTACGAACTCCGGGGCGACGCCGTCGATATAAACCCGGCGTCCGCGGCGGGAGCACCACAGTTCAAGCGGCTGGGGGTCGGACATGGTCGTCACGTGGGGTTTAGTGGGCGCGTGGATGGTACGACAGTGTCGTATTGAACGCAACGCCCGAACGAGACGGCGGTGGCATTTAGTACGACATCGGCGTACCCTTTCGGCGTGAAGCCCGACGACATCCGCGAACTCCGCCGCCGCCTCGGCATGAACCGCGCCGCCTTCGCGGAACAGGTCTGCCGGAAGGACCGGACGGTCGAAGCGTGGGAACAGGGCCGCCGCCAGCCCGACCCGCTGGCCGTGAAGCTCATGGAGGAACTGGCCCGCCGTCCTCCCGCCTCTCCCCCGGACCCGGAGTGAGGGGCGACGCGGGCGTGGTCATGGGGTGTCGCCCTCCCCGGGAATGACGAACGGCTCGCCGCGACCAGCCTTCCATAACTGGCCGGACAGCTCGCACAGTTCTTCCTCGTCCGCCTCCGGAACATCGGTAGCATCTAGGAAATTGCCCGCTTCCCCGCACAGGGCACGCAAGCGGCGGACCTCGGCGGACAGCCGATCGTTGTTGGCCGCAAGACGGAAGATCGGCGCCCCTTCGTCCCACTCCGCGCTGTCGTCGGCTTCGCTGAACTCAAGGGCCGCTTGCTGTACTTCGCGCAAGCGATCGCGTTCCTCCGCGGCGTCGAGTAGCCACCGGATATCCGCCGCCTCCGAGAAGCGGCCCAAGTCCACCATGAGGGTTTGCAGGTATCGCAGCTTCGCGGCGTTGAGCGGTTCCGGCCCCTCCGCGGAGGGCGGGGACACGGTGCCGAACGCCTCCCGACCGGCCGCCCGTAGCTGCCGCACGAAATCGTCCAGTTCCGCGGCGTCGGCGAACCGGAACGCCACGTCCGTCCCGGTCTCCCCGGGCTCGGCTTTGCGGGTCAGCGTCACGCCGGAGGGGCCGGCTTGCAGGATGGCGAGGTCGTAGTCGGTCGGGTCAGGCATCGGTCGGGCTTTCGTCGGGACAGGGGAGACCTAGGGCGTCTTCGCGGGGGTCGGGCTTCGGCAGGGCCGCTCGCATCGCCTCCGCCGCCGCCACGACGCCCCGCAGGTCCGCGTCAACGTCGCCCTTCCCCCGGTTGCCCGGCATCAGGGCCTTCTTGACGATCTGGGCCGGCAGTCCGCTGGCGGCGTCCGGCGGGTCGTAGGCCGCGACCACCCGGGCGGGGTCGATTAGGGCGGGCGCCCAGCGGGCCGTGAACTCGTCGTAGACGTGGCAGAGGCGGCCTTCCACGTCGCGGATCTGGCGGCGGTACTTCTCGCCGCGGGCGAAGTCGTCAGCCATCGGCTTGTCCCTCCAAGTAGGGAAAGATGCCGAGAAACAGACCGGGCAGCAGGTTCTTCCGCTCGCCGCTCTCGTAGTCGAATATCACGTCGCCGTCGTCCGCCTTCACGACCGTCACGACAACTCCTTCCACGGGGGCGATTCCGACGCGGCGCTGCCCGGCGATCGCCCGTTCCGGCGTGAACCGCTCCCGCCAGCGGTCCACCGTGCGGGTGAACACCGCCCCGGCGTTCGGTCCGCGGACGGACTTGTAGCGCACCTCGGGGACCGTCGGGCCGTCCCCGTCGTCCACGCGGTAGCAGCAGTCCAGGTACTCGTAGAGACCGCCGCCGGCGTGGCGGTAGTAGCCGGGCTTGAAGGCCGGGAGCGGCGGGAGAGGGAGCTTGTCAGCGGGCATCGTGAGGGCTCTCGGGGGACGGAGAGAATCAGGACAGTTCAGCGATCTACCAGCAGGCGGCCGGTCCTCGGGGAGCCGTGGCGCTCCTCGGTCGCACACACGACCCGTTCGCGCTGTTGACGCAGCTTCTCCGCCCGGATGACCGCCTGCCGGGCCGCCACCTGTTCGGGGGACGGGGCCGGCGTGCGGAACTCCTTGCCGTCCTTGCGGAAGTCCACGTCCTCGCCGGCGTGCGGCTCGTCCTTCCATGCGTCGCGGGCCAGCATCTCGGCGAGACTTTTTTCAGCCACGTCCGGCCTCCCGCCGGTACTCTCCCGGCCAGAGGCGGCGGTATCGGTCCCACGGCGGTTCGCCCGCCTCCGGCACCGGCACCAGACGCACGACCGGGCCGCGGGACTCCCGCAGGGCGTCCGTCGCCCGGTAGCGGGCGTATCGATAGGCCCCCGAGCGTTCGGCCAGTCCTTTGTCGACGAGCCAGGAGAGGGCCTTCTGGGCGTGTGTCCGGGGAGGCCAGCCCGACCCCCGGGGGTCGGGGGACAACCCCGCCTCCGCGGCAGCGCCGGGGAAGTCCAAGTCCCGCCGGGCGGCCCAGTCGCCCGCGGCGAGCAACGCGGCGGCGGCCAGCGCCCGCGTCCGCGTCCACCCCGGCCAGCCCAGCAGCGCAGCGTCCCAGTGGCCCGGTTGGCAGGAGGCGTTCGGCGGGCAGTCCACGCCCAGCATCCGCAGGGCCGACGCGGCGCCCTTCACCTCGACGGGGACCAGCACGCCGGCCGTCGCGTCCGCGGCGAAGTAGCGGTCCGGCCGGGGGGCCTCGACCCGTCGGCGGGCTTCCGCGACCCGGCCGGTCATGGAGATTCCCGATCGCCGCATCCGCTCCGCTAGCCGCGGGGTGTTCGCCCCCCGGCCGGACTTCAGGTAGGGCACGAACGTCGTGTGGTGGACGCCCAGCACCGCCGCCACCTCCTTCTTCGGCAGCGGCGTCGCGGATAGATGCGCCGCCAGTCGGCCGGAACGCCCCGTCGGAACCGCAATCCCGGACCGCCCGTCCCGCCAGCCGTCGGGCGTCTCCCGCGGCGGCGCGGTGCGGGCGTCGGGAATTGAGGCCGACCAGTCGCCGCCCTCGCGCGAGTCGTTCAACGATCGCACGGGAATCGACTTGAGAGCGCGAAACTCGTTCGTCACCGCCCAGCGGCAGCGCTGGACGCAGTAACCGCCGAACCCGTCGTCGCCCGTCGGGGACACGTCCGGGTCGAACTCCGCCAGCGCTTTCGCGGCGGCGAACATCGCGGCGGACTCCACGTCGTCCGGGCCGATGGGGGCGCCGGCTCGAACCCGCCGGTCAAGCTTGGGGGCGAACTCCGCGGCCACCGCCCGCGCGATGCGGACGGCGTTGTCGGTATGGTGCTCGTTCACGCCGCCTCCCGCTTCCGGGCCGCCAGCGTCTTCACCCGCTCCGCCAGAGCCGCGGCGTCGAACGGCCGACGCACCGTCGCGTCGAACGGCCGCCCGCTCGTCTCGTAGAGCCCGTCCTCGGGGTTCAGCAGGGCCACCAGCACGGCCCCCGGGAACTTCTGACGCAGGGCGTACCCCGCCGACACGCACGACGCCGAACCCAGCCGGAAATCCAACACGACCGCCGCGGGAGCCTGCCCGTCCATCGTGAGGCCCAAGTCGAGGAACGTGGCGACGTGCCGGGTCTCCATCCCGTCCAGCAGGGAGGACAGGTCGTCGTCCCCGTCGGGCGGCATCCCGACCGTGACGCACAGTCCGGCCCCCCGCCCCTCGGGCTCCGCCAGCCCGTCCAGCGGCATCCCGTTCTTCTCAAGGAATGCGATCAACGCTTCCCGGGGGATGCGGCGGTCGCCCGGTTTGTCGGAGTCGGGGTCGCGGTGCGGTAGGCGGTAGCCGCCCTTGAAGTGGCCGGCGTCGAACCAGCCGACCACGACCCGGGGAGCCACTTGGCAGTGTTTGGCGACCTGCCCGGTGGTGTAAATCGTTCGCATCGTGCTTCTCGGGGTTGGGGGTCAGGGGTCCGACCGGGGGCGGTCGGCGGGGAGAGGGGATTAGGCGGCGTATTGCGGGTCCGCGGCGACGAACCGGCCGAACTCGCCCGGCAGCAGGCAGACGGTCACGGGGGCCACTTCGCAGAGGGTGGCGCGAATCAGCGGGGCCACGACGGACCACTCGCCGCCGGCCAGCCCGCAGCCGATCGCCGGCAGCAGGTAGCGGTCCACGGACAGGCCGACGTTCAACTGCCGGCAGGCGACCGTCCCGAGAGCGGCGGCGAGAGCCGCGTACCGCACCGGGCGGGGATTGCCGGGGCCGATCAACCCCCGTTGGGCGTAGAGGTGCTGGACGCAGACCAGTCGGCCGGTCGCGCCGAGGTCGTCCATGTTCGTCCACGACCGGGCCGACCCGAGCGGCAACCGGCCTTCCTCCCGGTAGCGTTTCTCCGCCAGCGGGAACCAGGCGGTCAGCGGACGGGTGAAGCCGGCTCCCCACGCGCCCACGTCGTTGACGACATGGCAGATGTCGACCCGGAATCGGTCGTGGTTCGGCAGCGTGTCCAAGAACTCGAACAGGTCGCCGCGGTGGTATTCCAGCGGGTGCGTCTTCGGCTCACTCGGCATCGGTCGTCTCCGCTTGGGGGGTCAGGGGTTGGTCGGGGGCCGACAGGGGAATCACGGTCACTTCGGTGTGCGGCTGTTCGTCGCCGGCCGCGATGACCTTCCGGGCGGTCAGTTCGCAGACTTGGGAGTCGTCGCCCCAGAGCGGCCAGAGCCCGTCAAGAATTGCCTTTGAATAATTGTCCAGGTCCGGCCGGGACGTGTGCGGCTCCCGCGGCATCGGCTTCCGCTTCCAAACCTTCGACTTCGGTCTCGGCAGCACGAAGGTCAGGCCGACCCGGAGGGCTCCGTCGAACGGAAGACCGCCGTGGGTATGGGCGGCGACCTCCGCCGCGTGCTTGTACGCGATGACCGGGTGCCCCTTCGGGGCGGACACCGTGCGGGTGCCCTTCCCCACTCGGTAGACGCGGGGGCGCGGCTGGGGGACCGGCTCGCCCGGGACGGTGAACGTCACGCTCTCGGTGGGGTGGGAGGGCATTAGGACGCCTCCCCGAACTGCTCGCATATAACAATCGTCGTGGACGCGACCGCCCCGCCGATACACAACAGGTCGCCCCAACTCGCCTTGCGACCGCCCCACGGCCACGAATAGAAGACGAGCCCGGCGTTCACCAGCAGTAGAAACCATCGGGGAAAGAGCATCACCGCACCTCCGTCGTGAGAGCCAAGACACACCGCCCCCGCAGACCGTCCGCGGCGGGCTCCCGGCGAGACGCGCCGGGCTTCAAGAGGGCGGGGTCGCTCGCCCGATAATTCGTCCGCACTTTATAGCGCGGCCGATTCCACCGCGCCAGAGGATTCGGGGGATTATTTCTCATGGATCGGATCTCCGAACGGCAGTTCCCCGGGCCGCGGTTTCGGACTCCCCCACTGCTCCGCCATCGCTTCCGCAATTCCCGAGAAGAACCGCGACCGTTCGTGTCCGCGGTCAGGCGACGGCGACATGAAATGGATTCGCTCACGCTCTCGGCGGGGCAGCCGCATCATTTCGTCGTACACGTTCCGCGTGCCTACCAGGCGGGGGACGCCCCGCAGGGCGAGCCCGGTCTTCTTCTGCTCGGGATGCCCAAACTGCCACGGCTGGATGTATTGAACGCCAGCCCCACGCTCCCGGCGAAGTATCGGGAAGATCACGCTCGCCGGGTTCTCCAGGGCGACCGCCGACGACAGTGACGAGGCGAGGTCCCATACGCCGAGCGTCCACTTCACCGCGGCCTTTCGTTTATGGTGCTTCGCGTTCCCTTTCCCGTAGGTGCCGTTTCCGCAGACGCCCATCGCTGTGCAGGGAACGTGCAGCACAACCAGGTCCCACCGCGACCGCAGGCAGATCGCGTCCCGCACGTCGCCCTGATAGTGAGGGCCGGGGCTCTCCGTCGGTAGCAGGTCGCACGACATCGCGTCGTGCCCCCGCCGGAGGAAGGCGTCGCGGACCGTGCCGCTGAACTCGCAGGCGACCAAGACCTTCATCGTTCGCCTCCGGTCACCACGTCCGCGGCGGACATCTCCGGACCGATCTGGCACGCCCTCAGTTCGTCCTCGCCCCGCATCGAGGCGGGGACCGCGGCGTACTGTTCGAGGACCGCCACCCGCTCGGCGAGGGCGTCCAGTTCCGCGAATAAGTCGCGCTGGCCGGGCAGCGAGGGGACCGGATTCGGGACTTCGGGTTGGTCAGACACGGGACGCCTCCCCTTTCGACTGCCTAAAGTGCCACCGAATCGCGCCGGTTAGATCCAGCACCGTGGCGACCACAGGGAACTCGCCTTTCCTGTCCGGGTTCAGCACAAACCCAACCGGACCGAGCCACCACAGTTCCGACGGCGGTTTCACGAATGACGCGGCGACCAGCCAGTCCTGGGCGGGCTCAGCCAGAGCGAGCGAATCCCGCAGGTCCGCGGGTTCGCCCCCGTGCCGCTCGGAGTACCGCTTGTAGGCGTGAGCGGAGACGACGACTTCCGGGCCGTCGGCGATGCGGACCAAATGTTCGGAGCGGCTCATGCGTTCGCCTCCCCGCCGTGCTTCGGGTGGACGTACCGCCAGCCGGGGCCGTAGGGGCTCGGGATGCGGGTCAGCAGGCCGTCCGCGTGCAACTCCCGAAGGCGACCCGCGATCGTGTTCTCGCACTCGTCCAGACGGCCGGACCGGGCGAGGTCATATGCCGACACCCCGTCCGCCCCCGCCCCTTTGGCGAGCCCGTGCAATCGCACCGCCAGCGGCTCCGGCGCCGACCCGACCGGGAAGTACCGCCGCCCGCCGCCCCGCCCCCGGCGGCAGACCCTGCCGGCCGCGTGCGCCGCACGCAGGTGGTGAGCGGCGCGGGTCAGGTGCAGGCCCAGCCGGCGGGCCACGGACGGGGCGTCGATCCCCGCGGGTCCGGCCGCGTCCACGACCCGGGCGACCCGCTCCGCCGGCGGCAAGAGGCGCTCCGGGCACGGCGTCCCCGGCGGAAAGTACCGCGTCAGCGGGCCGACGCCGTGCCGCTCGGCCAGCGTCCAGTCCGCAGCCTCTTTCAATCGAGTCCGGGCGGTCGTGTCGGCCAGCCGATAGCGTTCCCGGTACTCCGCCGGGGAGAGGCCGTTCTTCACCGCCTTGCGGACCGCCTTGGCGGCGTGCGCGACGTGTTCCGGCACGTCGCCGAAGATGCGTTTTCTACCCACGGTCCGCTCCCTCCCGTTCCAACCGGGGGACGAACGACTGGCAGTTCTGCGGCGCGTACAGCGGCACCTCCAACGGATAAATCCAGACTTGCCGTTCGCTGTCGGTCGGCGGCAGCGCCCTACGGCAAATCGAATCGGCCGGGCAGCCGGCCGCGATGCCGCAGCGGGCGAAGTCGGCCCCGGGCAGGTCCCGCGGTTCGGTCGTGGTGCTCATTCGGGGGCCTCCCCGGCGGTGTTTCGAGCGGGATGCACGTCGATGCGGACCGTGCCGCTCGGCAGTCGTCCCACAAACCCGCCGACGTTGTTGCGGCCGAGGAAGAACCCGCAGCCGCGATCCACAGTGCCGTCGGGGTCTTCTCCGGTCCTCACCACCCGGTAGCCTTCCAAGGCCAGCCGCAGCGGGTCGTCTAAATCGCCCCATGCGTTGACGATGAATCGTTGTCGCGGGCTCATCTATTCGCCCTCCGTAGGGGTTATGGGGGTGGGGACCGCGGCGTGCGACTCAAACTCCGGGTCTGGTGTCTGGGAGCACACCGCATGAATGCATCGTCCGCAGAGCAGTTCGTCGGCAGTGACGAGCGGGTGGTCGTCCGGCCCCCACCGCAGGGCGCCGTCTTCGTCGGGCGGGACCATCCGGCCGCACCCGTTGCACGGCAGTACGCCGTCTTGTGCCAAGGGCATATCGTCAGCCCTCCGTCGGGGGTTGGAAATACAGAACGTCGTCCGCCAGCGGGACCAGACAGACCCCGCCCACGTCGTCTAACTCGCCGTTGTCGCGGGCCGATTGAAACGCCGCCAAGGGGTCGCGGCCCCAGCACTTATGAAGGTCCCGCATCACCTGCCGCGGGACGCCCTCGGGGTACTTGGCGCACAGGCCGAACAGCACGCGGGGCACCGTCGGGAACGTCTCAATATATTCGTGAGCCGGGCGGGAAACCGCAAGCAGATTCCACGCTAAATCCGGCCCGGTTTTGGACTGCGGCAAAATGTGGTGCGGGTCCAGTTTCACCGCCCGCGGCCAGAACGGCGTGTGCCGGCCGTAGTCGGTGCGGATGGCCCCGAGGTCTTCCAACAGGTCCGCGGCCTCACACTCCCGGCGGGACTTCTTATAGGCGTCCGTCGCCTTCTTCGCGGCCCGCTTCTTATCACTGATCGGCGGCAGCGGCGTTCGCTCCGGGTACTCGAACGTCCCGTCCTCGATCGCCTGCCGGAGTTCGGCTTCCTGCTTGGCCTGCCAGCGGCGGGCGGAGCGTTCCTGTCGGTCTCGCTCCCGCTGGATCTGCCGCTTTCGCTTCTCGGGGTCGGTGGTGCGGAGGCTCATTCGTCCGTCTCCTCGTCCGCGGAGGGGACGACCGTGATTAGCTTATCCCCGGAGCAGACAACGCACGTCACGAACTCGCGGCCCAGCCGCATCAAGACGCTGCCGTTCCCGTCGCACACCGGGCAGGTCATCCGATTGACTTCGACCGGTTTCAGCCCGCCCTCCGCCATCCGGCGGAGGCAGTCGGCGTCAGCGGCGGCGAACAGCGCCTCCCGATCTTCGCCCCGCTGGAACCACAGCGAGTTCGGCAGATCGCCGTTCAGAGGGTCGTGCTGATATAGAACAACCTTCGCCATCGGCCCGCCGTAGTCGCTGAACTGGTACGCCCCGACCGGCGAGTGAGCGACCCGCAGGTCGTGGCTCGATGCCGTCGGGGACTTCTCCCACTCCAAGCCCTTCCACCGCATCAGCACGGAATCAGCCATCGGTCCGGCCCTGCTGCCGAAGCCGCACTAACGAGTCAGTGCAGCCCGTTGACGTTTCATTGAGAACGGTTTCACCGAGACGTTCCCGGCCAGAGCCTTCCTCTCCGCGTCCGTTTTTCGCATCCGGGCAGCCCCCGGCGGCGTACGCTTCCAAGTTCTTTGCCGCGTTTTCGTCGCGGTCGTGCATCTTCCCGCAACCCGGGCAGACCCAATGGGACACGCCGAGCGTGACGGTCGGGTTTACCTCGCCACAGCTTGAGCAGGATTTACTTGATGGAAACCAGCGGTCGGCAACCAACAGCCGGCAACCGTGAAGCGGAGCCTTGTATTCAAGCTGCCGCCGCACCTCCCTAAGTGATGCGTCGGCGACCGAACGGCCAAGACGCAACGACCGGCCCATCGCACTTGCATCCAAATCCTCAATCACCACCGCTTGGTTCTCGCGGCAGATCTTCGTCGTCAGTTTGTGCAAGGCGTCAACCCGCACGTTCCTAATCCGGCGGTGAAGCCGGGCCAACCTCTCTGCCGAACGCTTCCGGCGGTTCGACCCCTTCTGTTTTCGTGAGTGTGACCGCGAAGCACGACGGAGTTTCTTCAAAGTGCTCTTGAGCGGCTTCGGTCCCTCAATCTTCTCGCCGGTCGAGAGCGTCGCGAGGGTGGTCAGCCCCACGTCCACGCCCACGACCGAGCGGCGAGTTGCGTTCCGCTGGCGGGCGACTTGCCCATCGGCAACCTCCACCTGCACCGACAGATACCACCGGCCAGCTACCAGCTTGACCCGGCCCGACAGGATCTTTCCGCCGAACCGCAACGCTTCACGGCAACGGACCCATCCCACTTTCGGTAAGCGGACCGACCGGCCGTCAAATCGGAACTTGTCGTTAGCCACATAAAAACCGTCGTGGACACCCTTTCGCTTGAACCTCGGAGCCCCCTTCGGTCCCGGACGCCCCTCCCTGATGCGACGGAAGAAGTTAGCCCGGGCCACTCGCAGGTCCGCGAACGGTTGACTGTTGGCGTCCCGCGGGGCTTCGCGCGCCCAGTCTGGCTTCTCAAGATTCCAGCGTCGCTTGAGAGCGTTCAGGTCAACCTTCCGGCCGGCCCGATAATCACTCTCACTCTCAGCAAGAGCCCAGTTGTAGACGTACCGGGCTGTCCCGGCGTACCTACGGAACGCCGCCGCCTGACGCTGCGTCGGGTTCAGAGCGATAACGTGAGCAAGAATCACGCCGCAGAACCGGGGTTGAATCCGAATAGATGCCGTGCAACATTTTGCACGGTGCCCCCATTTTTCACCTCGCCGCCTCGGCGTCAATACTCGCATGGCAGAAAATCGCAAAACCGGCCGGAAGGGTCGCCCGAAAGGGCCGCCGACCGAGACTAAGTGTTTCCGATTCCTAACTGCCGACGTGCGCCGCTTTGAGGAAGCCGCCGCGGCGAGGGGATTGAACCTGAATCGGTGGGCGGCCGAAGTGTTGGCCCGTTCGGCAAGGGCAACGTTAGCGAAGAAGTAGATCACGGCCGGCCCTCCTTCCCGGGAGCGGCGGGGACCAACCCGACGAACTCCCCGAGGACGATTCCCCGGCCTTCGCAGGCGAGGCAGTCGTTCGTGCCCGGTCGTTCGCACAGCGGGCACCGGACGATCATTTCCTCCATCCGCTCCCCGCCCTGCCGCCACCGCTCGTCGTAGTCCGACTGGGCGGCGGCGCGAGCGGCGTCCGGCGTCTCTCCTCCTCCGTGGCCCGCCCCCTTGCCGGTGAAGACGTAGTAGAAGTCTCCAAGATGGGCGGACTTGTAGAGTTCGTAATTGCCGTACCCGGTTTTGGCGACGGCAAGCAGCGTGCTTCCGTGTCGCGTCTCCCACTCCAGCCGCTTCGGCCTGTAGACCGCGTTGTCGGGGGCGCTCATCAGATCCGCCCCCCGTCCGCCGTCGCCGCCTGCACGCCGGCCGGCTTGTGCTGATACCGGCCGGAGTACGCCTCCCGCTCGCCCACCACCGTGCTGAAATACACTTGGGCGAAGCGAATGCCCGGATAAAGCTTCACCGGCACCGCGAACGTCAGCGGCAGCGTCCAGGTGTTGTTGAAGCCCACGTCGCCGAACGCCGCGGACCGGCCGACCTCCACGAACATCCGCCCGACGGACGACTTCGCTTTGATGCGAGGCACATGGTTCGGCGTGTAGGTCCGCTCCACGGTGGACGCCAGCACGCAGTCGCCCGGGAAGAACCAGTGGCCTTCATCCGTCAGCGTGACCTTTTGCGGTCCGGCCGGGCCGCCCATCCGCAGCTCAAAGTTGCACCACTGCCGCGTCTTCGTATCGAAGCCGCCGTCGCTCGGCTGGTAGACCAGCACCTCCGGCGCGAGCGTCAGGTCGTAGCTGTTCGGGTTCAGTCGCTCCGGGTCGAACGGGTCGATCTCGATGTCCCCGCGGCCGACCAAGTAGCCGATCTCCGGCCCGGTCAGCACGCCCCCGGGGGAGACGGGGGGCTCGCGTTCGTCCTGCATCGTGATTGTCGAGGGGTTCGGCACGGGGTCGTCCGGGCGTTGCTGGGTCATGGGTCTTCTCGGGGAGAGGTAAGGGGTCAGTGAGGGGCCGTTCAGAACGGCACTTCGTCGCCCGGGTCCGCGGGGGCGTCCGCGTAGTAGTCCTCCGCCGAGCCGCCCGAACGCTTCGCGGGACGCTTCCCGCCGCCGCCGGAGTCGCCCTCGCCCCGGCCGCCGATCATCTGCATGCTGTCCGCGACGACCTTCAGCTTCGTCCGCTTCTGACCGGACGTTTTGTCCTGCCACTCGTCCATCTTGAGGTAGCCATCGATGTGGACGCTCCGGCCTTTGGAGAGGTATTCGCCGGCCACCTCCGCGGTCCGGCCCCAGAGGGTGCAGGTCACAAAACAGGTCTCTTCCTGCCTCTGGCCTTTAGCCTTGTCGTACCAGGAACGATTGACGGCGATGTCGATGTCCGCGACGGCCATGCCGCTCGGGATGTATCGCACCTCCACGTCGCGGCATAAATTGCCCATGACGATGACGCGGTTGAATGAAGCTGCCATTGATGGTCTCGGGGTTGGGGGTGTTGAAAGTTCGTTGAAGGGCTCGCCGTCAGCCGGGCGGCGGCAACCCGAGCTTCGGCAGGGGCACGCCGTCTCCGAGGAGCCGACGCTGTTCCTCCGCCCGCTTGCGGTTCAGCCCGTCGCGGGCGTCCAGCGACTCCTCCCAGGCACGGCGGAAGTTCACCTCGCCGAACCCGTCCCTCGTGTTCTTGAGCTTCTGGAAGCCGCCCAGAGCCTCCACGATGGCCCGGATGTCCTTGGGGCACGCCGCGGCGGCGGCCCGGTACGCCTCCCGGTCCTCCATCGGGACGCGGAAGACCTTGCGGACCTCCGCCCACGCCTGCGTCGCCAGTTCGCCGTGGGCCGCCCGCTCGGCGGCCTTCTCCTGTTTGCCGTGGTCGCCGTCGCGGCCCATGCGGCGCCACACGTCGCGGTCGTCGTCCCAGCGGTCGCCGTTGAACCACGTCGCCGGGTACGGGACGAACTGCTTGTCCGCCCCGTCCACCGCCTCCGCAAACTCCCTGACGGACGCCAGCAGGTCGGCGCCGTCCTTCCGCTTCAGGGCCGACTTGATGGCCTTGAGGGCCTGCCCCTTCCCGGCCTTCTTCGGGTAGGCGGCGTAAATCTCCTCGGGGGTCGGACCGGCCGGTTTCGCGGGCACAGAGGGGGTGACGGGGGATACCTCCCCTGTCTTTAGTTCTGGTTCTGGTTCTGGTTCTGGTTCTGGTTCT